>JBDTIR010000412.1:0-2009 GCA_039936275.1 Isosphaeraceae bacterium
GTTCTGGGACTGGGGCCGGCCTGGGCCTTGGCTCGGGCGGACGAGCCGAGCAAGCCGAACATCGTCTTGATCTTGACCGACGATATGGGCTGGACCGACCTTGGGTGCTTCGGCAGCACGTTTTACGAGACGCCGAACATTGACCGCCTGGCGACTCAGGGGATGAAGTTCACCAACGCCTATGCGGCTTGTACGGTGTGCTCGCCCACCCGAGCCAGCATCCTGACCGGGGAATATCCCGGGCGGCTGCACATTACCGACTGGATCGCCGGCCACAACCGGCCGTTCGCCAAGCTGAAACTGCCGGCTTGGACGATGGAGCTTTCGCCCGAGATTTCCAACATCGCCAGGGTGCTCAAGGGGGTGGGGTACACCAGCGCCAGCATCGGCAAGTGGCACCTCGGCCCCGCGGAATGCTGGCCAGAGAAGCAAGGGTTTGACCTCAACGTCGCCGGCTGTCAGCGCGGCCAGCCTCCCAGCTATTTCTCTCCGTACAAGATCGAGACCTTGACCGACGGCCCCGAGGGGGAATTCCTCAGCGAACGGCTTACCACCGAGGCGCTCAAGTTCATTGAACAAAGTAAGGGCCAGCCGTTCTTCCTCTACCTGCCGCACTACGCCGTGCATACGCCGCTTCAGGCCAAGCCGGAAGTCGTGGCGAAGTATAAGGCCAAGGCCGACCCCAACTCGCCGCACCATAACCCGATCTATGCAGGTTTGGTCGAAAGCGTGGACGACAGCGTCGGGCGGGTCCTGGACAAGCTGGACGAACTGAAGCTCACCGAGAACACCATCGTCGTCTTCACGTCTGACAACGGCGGTTTGATCGGTCCCACGTCCAATGTGCCGTTGCGGGCCGGCAAAGGGTCGGCCTACGAAGGGGGCGTCCGGGTGCCAATGATCGTCAAGTGGCCTGGCGTCGTCCAGCCCGGCTCGGTCTGCGACGTTCCGGTAATCAGCGCCGACTCTTATCCCACGTTCAGCGCGATCACAGGTGCTTCCGTGCCGGCGTCCCACGCGATCGACGGCGAGAGCCTCGTTCCCCTCTTGAAGCAGTCGGGCACCTTGAAGCGCGACGCCCTCTACTGGCATTATCCTCACTACCACCCCGGCGGCGCCACGCCTTATAGTGCGGTGCGCGAGGGGGATTTCCGCCTTGTCGAGTTCTTCGAGGACGACCGTGTGGAGCTTTACAACCTCAAGAACGACCTCGGCGAAACCCACGACCTTGCGGCCAAGCGTCCCAAGAAGGCCGCCGCCCTGCGAGCAAAGCTCCACGCCTGGCGCAAGAGCGTGGGCGCCCAGATGCCCACGCCCAACCCAAACGCCGACGCGGAAAAGGACCAGGCGAAACGGAAGAAGCGGTGAGTCCGCCGGATGGGGCGGAATCCAAGCTCAATCGCTCCTGAATTTCGTTGCTCTAAAATTGGGCGTCCGGGTGGCCGCGGCCTTGCTCGGTGACGAGCTTGGCGGCAGAAACCGCCTAAAATGGACACCATGTATCCAGACCATCGGGCCAGATTCCTTTGTTGTGCATCTAGCTCTTCTGCTTACGGAGGTAGCTCTAGGGAGAATCCGCGTCGCTGGGTTTGGTGAGTTCGATGATCACGCGGACTTGCCTGGTTTGCGGGCTGAGAAGACGGAGCGAGGGGGGGGAAAGAACGATCGCGGCTTGCACGACCTTCCGGGGGTTGGCGGCGTTCAGGTCCTGAAGGTCGATCGGTTCGGTGCTCAAGAGGCCGAGACTGCCCAGGACCGACTCAGGCCCACTAACCAGGACCGTGGTCGGCTCGACGGCGACCCGGATCTCTCCAGGAGGCTTGCTGATGAGCTTGGGCTCGACTCGTACCGACTTCTCGGCGCGTCGCTCGATCGTCAATTCCAATGACGGCGGGGTCAGTCGGTCCACCACCAGACCAGGGGGCAACGCGACGTTCTCAGCGCTCAGGTGAATGATATGCCGACCTGGCCGGACGTCGGTCAGGTCCACCGAGGCGACGACTTGATCC
>JBDTIR010000413.1:0-2500 GCA_039936275.1 Isosphaeraceae bacterium
ACGCTTTGAGCTTGGCGACCTCCTTGTCCTCGGTCTTCTCTAGGCGGGCCGGGTAGTCGGAACTGCCGAGCCGCAAGGTACCCAGGACCCGCGCGGGGGTATCGCCGGTCTTTTCCGTGACGGTCACGCCGGTGAACGTGGCGGCGGCGCCTTCCTTCGAGGAGAAGGTGATGGTCTGAGCGTCTCCGATCCGCTTGGCCTCCGCCTTGACGTCCTTCGCCTGGCCGAAAATCTGTTCCTGGGTGGAAACGACGTCGGCGGCCAAGGAGCCGTCGGCATGTTTCAGGTTGACGATGGCGAATTCGTCCTCACCGAACGGAAGCAGGACGAGCTTCCACGATCCATCAAGGTCGGGCGGCGCCTTGACGGCCCCATCGAGGCGAGTGAAGCCGGCAAGGACCAGGAGCGTGGCGGCGACGGCCACCCATCGAAGCGAAGAGCGTCGCATCGGGACCCCCTTTATTGTTTGAAGGGACGACAGGCGGGCGCAGACCCCCTTGGCGACAATGACCTTGGGGCCGTCTCGACCGTCCTTTGTGATCATCGCTCACGATAGTGGTCCCCGGCCGCTTCCGCAAGGATGAAGCCCTTGAGATCGCCTTGGATTCCGAGTTTATCAGAGAGTGGACCGGAATTTGCTGGTTCGGGTGGACAAGAACAACGATGTGGCTGCCTGACTTCGGCACTGCAAATTCTCGGCCCTCGACGGTACAGTCAAAGGGATCGGTGCCGTGGCGGCGTGGTTAAGTGTCACAATGATCGATTAAATAAAATTTTTGAATTTCTGGGGTTGATTGATATGACGTCTCGATTCCCTTCGGCTGAGACCCAAGGGGCCTCCGGTTCGGCCGGGTCGAATGGACAGGTTCCGGAGCGGCCCCGCGTGCTGGTGGTTGACGACAATGCGTTGAATGTGGAGTTGCTCGCCGTTACGCTTGACCGGCTCGGCTATGAGGTGGTGACGGCCGACTCGGGCCGTTCGGCCCTGGACGCGGTCGAGACCCTGTCGCCCGACGTAGTCTTGATGGACGTCTTGATGCCGGGAATGTCCGGCCTGGAGGCCCTGCGCCAGCTTCGCTCAAGGGCCGAGGCGTCCGACCTGCCGGTCATCCTGGTCTCTGGCCTGGGTGAGACGGAGGACATCGTGGACGGCCTGCGGCTGGGGGCAAACGACTATGTGACGAAGCCAATCAACCTGCCGGTCTTGCAGGCCAGGCTGGCGACCCAGACCGCCTTGAAACGCGCCAGGGACGACTTGAGACGCTCCGCTCAATTGCTTGAAGCCGAACTCGAACGCAAGGCTCGCGATCTGGACATGGCCGCGCACGTCCAGCGCTCGATCCTGCCTCAAGCCTCGCCGACCTTGCATCGCCTGAAGACCGCCTGGTATTACGAGCCGACGAGCGAGGTGGGCGGCGATCTCTACGACGTGGTTCCCCTTTCCGGTGGACGGACCTTCCTGTTCGTGGCCGACGCAATGGGCCACGGGGTACAGGCGGCCCTGGTCGTCTCGATCGTCAAGGCGACCCTGACGGCGTACCTCGGCGCGGGCGACGACCTGGCCGGGCTGCTCACAAGGCTTGATGAGACAATCGCCGGCTTGCTCGACGGCCGGTTTGTCACGGCCGCCGCCTGCGTGATCGATCCCGAATCGCGTCAGCTTCGATACGCCTTGGCGGGGCATCCCCCTTTTTTGGTCTCCGGTTCAACGGGCGTGAAGACCATTGGCGAGGGCAGTCCGCCCCTGGGGATCGGCCTGGGCCGACCGTACCGGAGCGACGAGATGACGCTCGATCCAGAGGCGGGCGTCTTGCTCTATTCCGACGGCTTGACCGAGGCCCACGACCCCGAGGGAGCCCAGTTCGGCCTTGAGGCCCTCACGGCCCGATACGCGGACCTCAACGGGACCGACCCCGCCGAGACAATCCGTTCCCTTCGCGCCACCCTCAAAACCTTCCGAGGCGACGAGCCCCCCTCCGACGACCTGACGATTCTGGCCGCGCGCTTGGTCTGAATCCCGAGCCATCCGGACTCGACACGCAGGTTTGTAAGGTGGACGATTGATACTGGACCTGACTCATGGATTGCTCGGAAATGGATAGTCTCACCCGAATCGTGAATCAGGGGACGAGTTTCGGAGGCCTGGAGGCGCCGGCCATGGGCGGCGGGGGGATTTCCGGCGCGGGCGGCAGGGAGGGCGACGCCACGGCCGGCACGGCTGGGGTCGTCAATAAGGGAGCGCTACTCAACGACGGGGGCTCAAACCAGGGGCCGATCCAGAGCTTGATCAGGAAGATGGCGATCCAGCAGGACCCAAGTATCCTGCCCCTTCGATCGATCCAGCCCGGTTCGGGCCGCCTTTGTCCACTCAGCAGGAGAATGATCCAGGTCACGCTCACCGTGACCCCGATCTTGGTCCAGCAGCCATAGATCACTGGTAACAAGTACCGGTCTTCAAAGAAACCGAACGCCGCAATCAATGCCATCCAAAGGAAATGAA
>JBDTIR010000414.1:0-7305 GCA_039936275.1 Isosphaeraceae bacterium
GGGGGTCGTGATCGGCCCGCATGTCTGTTGTATGATGCCCTTGCCGAGTCTCTTCTATCTGATCGGCTTCGGATTGTTCTCCTACGCCGATTTCGACGGGCTCCTCCGCTTGCCGGCCAACATCGACTGGGATTTCACCCGTCTTGGCGATTGGCTCGGAGTCGTGATCGCCATTGCTTATGTGATTTCTTGTATCACGGGCTACCTCACGGCGGCGTTTCTCCTGACCCGAGGCGCCTTCAAGGGGTTCGACGCGGTGGCGGATCGTCCCCGGGCCACCTGGAGGACCGCTCGGTTCGTCCACCCGATCGACGCATTCCAAGGCAAGGCGGGGGAGACGCCGACATGAGGCGAGGTTGGCGTCTCGAATTCCGCTCAGGCGGCGTCGGCCTGGATGGGTTGGTCGGTTTCGACGATGATTTCCTGGCGATGGATCGTGACGTCGTCGGGGGCCTCGATGCCGATCCGCACCGAGTTGCGGTCGATCTTGACGATAGTGATCCGCACATCGGTTCCGATCCGGAACCGTTGACCGAGCTTCCTGCTCAGGACCAACATGGCGCTCTCCTCCTTGAGTGGGTTCCAACCCGCGTCGGCGAATCGTGTCACCGACTTGAGCTAAAGTCATCGCACCTCGCGTGCCAGTCGGGCCGATCTCACAATCCAGGCCTCAAACACAAGACGCAACTGTTGCTTTAGTAATATTTTAGGGAAAGCGAACTTCGTCAATCTCGTGGACGGATTCGTATCGACTGGGGTCGATTGACTGAAACCATTGTAGATTTTTCCAGGCAACGCGCCAGTCTTTTGGAATTTGTAAATATTACCTGACGAGGTCAGGAACGATAAAGGGGGCGAGCCGAGTTGTCGCGGATTGGAAGTTGGGGAGGCTGGGCGCACTGGCCCTTGCCGGTCTTGCTGGCGGCTCTGGCGGCCTGGCTCTGGCCGATCGGCCCGGGGGGCAAGATGCCGGTCGGGGGGGACGTCACCTCGTTCTCGATCGGCCTGATGGCCGTGCTCCAGAGGGCGATCCAAGGCGGTCGCTTGCCGCTCTGGAACGACCTCTGGGGCTTTGGGTTTCCAGGCGTGGCCGAGAGTCAGATGGGGGTCTTCTATCCGCCTCACCTGATGCTTTACGGCCTCTTGCCGACCGAGACCGCGTACACCGGCAGCCTGGTCGTTCATACCGTTTGGGGAGCCTTGGGCGTTTACTGGGCAAGTCGGCGGTTCGGCGTCTCGACCATCGGGGCGGCCCTGGGGGCCTTCGCCTGGACGACCTGTGGGTTCTTCGTAATTCACCTGCCTCATCAATGGGGGTACACCACCGGCGCTTGGATGCCCTGGGCTCTGGGCTTGGCCTACCCGTTGGCCGTCGGCAAGGCCAATCGTCGGAACCTTCTGGCCCTGGCCGCGGTTCTGGCGATCCAGACCTTGCCGGGCCACTTTCAGCTTGCGTTCACCACCCAGGTCGGCGTCTTGGTGCTCGGGCTCTGGGGCCTGGTCGAACGCCTCGAAGGGCGACGCAAAGGCGTTCAAGGAATGGCGTCCGTCCTTCTGGCGCTGGCGATCGCGGCGCTCCTGGCGGCGGCGCAGCTCGGACCCACCTTCCGCCTGGCCAGTCTGGCCGACACCCGTCGCGACTATGAATACCTCTCCGGGTTCGCGGTCGCTCCGTTGCATCTGGTCAGTTTCGTCGCCCCCGGCCTGTTCCACCACTCGCCGCTCTGGCGACCTTTGGCGTGGGACCCCTGGCACACTTCTCCCGAGGAGCACCTCGGTTATCTCGGCCTGGTCCCTTTGTTTCTGGCCCTGGGAGCGATCCGTCACGGCTGGCGGCGCGATCCAGCCATTCGCGCCTTGACCGTGCTGGCCGTTGTCGCATTGGTCCTGTCACTCGGGCCGTACGCTCCAGGCTTCCGCGTCTTGATCCGCCTGCCAGGGTTCTCGTTCTTCCGGGCCCCGGCGCGTTGGACCTTGATTCTTTGCCTCGCTCTGGCGTTGCTGGCCGGCAAGGGGTTTGACTCCTTGCCGACCTGGCCGCGCCCGGGGCGGTCGCTCTTGCGGTTCCTCGGGGCGGCGATCGTGGCCCCAACCCTGGTCGTGATCGGCGTGGAACTGGCGTTCGCCAGCACCGACGGTCCTGGTTGGCCTCCGGTCGTCCAGGCGTTGGAATGGTCCATGAACCAACTCCCCTGGTCGGGCGATCCTTCGTTTCGCGAGGTCTTGCGCCATGCCCGCCGACCCCAAGTCAACGACGACCGCGTTCCCGCCGGCCTGACTCGCGAAGGCTTCCCGATGTCCTCAGCTTCGGATCGAAACCTCGCTCATCAACGGTTCTCGATTTACTGGCATGAATGGCGAGAAACGGCGTTGCTCCTTGTCCTTCTGGTCGCGACCCTCCCTTTGACGCGCCGAAGGCGCCTCTGGCCAGCGGCCTTGATTGCCATTACGGCCCTTGATCTGTTGATGCTCGGCCGACACCGACCGATCGACCTGGCGCCGATCCAGCCTTTGACCGTGCAGAGTGCGGTCCTTGCCCGGTTCGCGTCGGAACCGAGAGGCAGCCGCACCATCGACGACCTGCGCAACCTGCCCATGATCGCCGGTTCGGCACCCGTCGCCGCGTACCGGACGCTCGATTTGCCTTCCCTGGAGTCGCTCGCCCGCCTGGCGTCGTCGCGAACCGACCCGGACGCGCCTTGGTCCGCCGCCATGCGGGCCAGCGGTTCGGCCTGGCAACTGATCGGCCCGAGCCCTCGGAACGCGCCTCCACCCGCCGAGCCTTCCGAAACGATCGACGATCCGGAACTGGCCGCCTGGCTGCTCGGCCGCCCCTGGTTCGAGAGTATGGACCATCCCCCTCGGGTCTTCCATCTCCGCCAAGGCCCGCCCGAGCCCGCCCGCGCCTGGTTCCTGCCGATCGAAGCCGCCGAAGGGCTCAATCATGATCCAAGCGATCTGGCCGGGGTGCTCCAGGTGATGGACTTGGCCAGACCGATCAAGGTGAACTCACCCGTGCCGGAACGTGTCAACGTCTCGGCGAACGTCTCTAGGGCAGGCTTCATCATCTTGTCCCAGCTTGATTACCCGGAATGGCGGGCCACTTTGACCGGCCCTGACGGCCCCCGAACCGTGCCGATCCGGCGCGTCTTCGGCCGCCCGGGAGGCGGCGCCTGGCAAGGGGTCGAAATCCCTGCGCCGGGCCTTTGGACGTTGCGTCTGGACTTCGACGGTCGCGACGTCCGTCAGGGTTTGATGGTCTCAGCCCTGGCCTGGACCCTGGCGATCCTGGTCTTCGCGTGGCCCGTCCGGCCTCAATCCGGTAGAATGACCTGAATCGAGCCAAAACGGCGAGGACGCTCGACCCGGTTTCGAAATCAAAAAATGAAGACTGAGGTGAGGAGACGATGACCGACGTGGCGATTGTGGGGGCGTCGGGATACGCCGCCCTGGAACTGATCCGGATCTTGCTGAGACATCCAGGGGTCCGGCTCACCGTGGCGACCTCGCGCCAGGATGAGGCCCCCAGGCTTGACGCCCTGCACCCGAGCCTCAACGGCCGGACCGATCTGACCTGCGAGTTGTTCGACGCCGACCGCGTGGCCGAGGTCGCTCAGGTCGCGTTTCTTGCCCTGCCGCACGTCGCCAGCATGGCCGCAGCCGCCCCTTTGCGCCGCAAAGGGGTGCGCGTGATCGACCTTAGCGCCGATTACCGCCTCAAAGACGCTCGGGTTTATTCCGACTGGTATGCTCATGAGCACACCGATTCCGACGGCTTGAGTGAAGCGGTCTACGGCCTGCCCGAACTCTACCGAGAACAGATTCCCTCGGCCGGCCTGATCGCCAACCCGGGTTGCTACACCTCGGCCAGCATTCTGGCGTTGGCCCCCTTGGTGATCGAAGGGCGGATCGAACGGACGGGGATCATCATCGACGCCAAGAGCGGCGTCTCGGGCGCTGGGCGATCGCCAAAACCGGCGACCCACTTTCCCGAGTGCAACGAGAACCTGTCGGCCTACGGCGTCGGCCGGCACCGTCACGCCCCCGAGATCGAACAGGTGCTCGCCGACGTTGGCGGCGCTCCGGTCGACCTGATCTTCACCCCGCATCTGGTGCCGATGGATCGGGGGATTCTGGCCACCGTGTACGCCACGCCCACCGCCAAGGTCTCCGAGCCCGAATTGATGGCCCTTTATCGTCGATTCTACGCCGATTGCCCGTTCGTCCGCGTCGTTGATCGCTTGCCAGGCACGAAAGACTCGGCGTATACCAACTTCTGCGATATCACCGTGCGCGTCGTCAAGGACCGCATCCTGATCCTCTCCTGTCTGGATAACCTGATTAAAGGCGCGGCAGGCGTCGCCGTGCAGAACTTTAACCTGATGCACGGCCACTCGGAAACAACCGCCTTACTGTAATCGCCCGGCAAAGGAGGCCGCAAACTTAACCCGCGCCGGCCCTTCGCGTCTGAGGCCCTGCCAGGTCGTCGGCGAGGAGCCGGTCTATCAGCTCGACCACCCCGGCCCCGTGGCCGCCGACCGTCACAAGATCGGCATTTTCCTTGAGCATCGGCAAGGCGTTGGCGACGGCTACCGAGTAACCGCAAAGGGCGAGAAACGCTTGGTCGTTCTCGGCGTCGCCGACGCCGACGACCTCTTGCGGCAACAAACCCAGCACATCCAGGGCGGCTCTCAAGCCGGTCGCCTTGTTCACCCCGATTGACAAAATCATGATGGCACGTTTGTTTAGTAAAACGTGCAGATTAAGCTTAAGATCGTGAATCACCTCACGAACCACCTGTTCATGAGGTTCCCAGGTGGCGACGATTGTCTTCCCGACCGAGATTGGCCCGACTCCCCGCCGACGGAGTTCTTCGACAAATAACGCGGGCATCGGCCCGGCGAGCGGCCATTCCTCACGACTCTCGGGCCGATAGAGGACGCCGCCGTTCTCGAGCACCACGAGGTCGAACAGGTCCAGGCGAGGGAAGTTGTCGAGCAAGACGTTCAACTCTCGGCCGGTTGCCAAGATCCGGCGACAGTCCGCCTGTTTTAGCCGTTCCAGGGCCGCGATGGCGGCATCCTCCACCAGACCGTTTGTCGCGAGTGTTCCGTCATAATCCGTGGCAAACACACAATAGCGCATGGATTGAACCTCAAATGGCGGCGAAATCCGTCAGGCGGGAACCGAGGACTCACCCCGATCCGTCGAGGGCGCAGCGACCGTGTCAAGCTCGTCCTGGACCTCTTCGGCTTCGGCCTCCAGGGTGCGTACCTGGCGGAGGTTCAACAGATAGACCGCCACGCTGATCAGGCCGCCGCCGTACATCAAGAGCCGAAAGCCCATCATTCCGACTGCGCCGTCGGGCTGTCCGACCAGGGTGAACAATCCTTGACTGACCAGCTCGGTCAGGCCCAAAGCGCCGAAGGGCAGGGGGACGGCCGTCGTGAACAAGACCAAGGGGACCGTCAAGAAGTGCTGCCCCAAGGTCGGAGCCTCGCCGTGAAACATCGCCTGGCCCACGAGATAAAACGCGATGATATTCAATGTATGATTGCTCATCGCGAACACGAGCGCGACGACCAACGTGCCCACCCGCCCACGGAACACCGAGGCCATCGCCACCAGTTCCACCAAGAGCGTCTCCAAGCGACCGCGACCCGACGACCAGCGCACGAACGGGCGGTACAAGGCCGGAGTGAACACGACCGCCAACCCGACAATGCCGCCAACCGCCGCGCACCAGACCAAAGCGATCAAGGTCCTCAGGTCTCGTCCCGCGCTTTGCCAGCCGGCCAGGCCCGCCAAGGCGCCCAGAAGGAACAAGCCCAGGAGGCCGATGATCCGGTCAATCGCGATCGAGCCGCCGGCCTGCGTCTTCTTGCGGGGGAACTCACGGAAGAGGTACGCCGCCTTGATCAGGTCGCCGCCGACGGCCCCCGGAATCACCAGGTTGAAGACGTTGCCGATAAACCCCAACCGCAAGGCCGTCCGGACCGGAAACGGCAGGCCCAAGGCCCGCACCAAAAGCCGCCACCGGATAAACGTCGAGATCAGGCCCGTCATATAGAGGGCAAACCCAAGCAGGAACAGCCAGGGGTCGGGCCGACGGTCCAGCACGTCCTGGATCGTCAGGCGGTTCGACCAGATGGTCCAGGCCAATAACCCCAGGGCCAGGGCCACCAGCAGGGCGTTGACCAGACGGGCGCGTGAGGGTTTCCTGCTCATCGGGGCGGGGCTCGCTCGGCGTCATGGAAGAAAAAAGGTTCAGAGCGAACCCTTGGTTGAGGGGACGCCCTCAACCCTCGGGTCGCGCTCGGCCGCCGCGCGGATTGACCGCGCCAGACCTTTGAAAATCGCCTCACTAATATGATGACTGTTTCGCCCTGAGTGCAAGACCACGTGCAGGTTCATGCGGCCTTGAATCGACACCGCCTGCCAGAACTCGGCCACCAATTCGCTATCAAACGTGCCAATCTTCTCCGAAGGAAAGGCCGCGTTCCAGCCAAACGACGGCCGCCCGCCCAGGTCCACGGCGCAGGTCACGAGCGCCTCATCCATCGGCAAGACCATATGACCATATCGGCAAATTCCCACCTTGTCGCCCAGGGCGCGGTCGATCGCCTGGCCGAGACAGATGCCGACGTCTTCGGTCGTATGGTGGGCGTCAACGTGGACGTCGCCCGCGCAGGCGACTTCCAGATTAATCAACGCGTGCTTGGCGAACAATTCGAGCATGTGGTCAAGGAACCCGACCCCGGTCTGGATCGTCGAGCGCCCGTTACCGTCAAGGTCGAGGCTCAAGCGGATCTTGGTTTCCCTGGTCTCTCGAACGATTTCAGCGGTGCGGTTGGCCACGGCGGTCCACTTTTTGGCTAGAGGCGAAGTCCCGATCAATTCAAGGTCGGGGGCGCGGTCAGCCCCGTTCCCCAAAGAATAGCAAACTCTCCTGGTTGCCGCGACCTTTTGACCGTCGGTCCGTTCTGGTCAACCGGCCCTTTTGAAAAATAATTTCGCCCATCCATTGTCTTGGGTCGGGTCAGTGTTATGATTAGCTCGTTCGTAATACGATGAGGCGAGAAACGGGGAGGTTCGCTCATGACGACGAAACACCAATCCGGCTTCACCTTGATCAACTTCTGGTGGTGATCACGATCATTGGCGTCTTGGTTGGGCTTCTCTTGCCCGCGGTCCAGGCGGCCCGAGGTGCGGCCAGGCGGCTGGACTGCCTGAGCCACTTGCACCAGATCGGCCTGGGAACCCATCAGTATTACGACGCCTGGAATGGTCAGTTCTTCTTGCACT
>JBDTIR010000415.1:0-12453 GCA_039936275.1 Isosphaeraceae bacterium
GTAAATGGCCAAGGGGGCAGGTCGCGGAGGTAGGCCACGGCCTCCAGGAACGAGAAGGCCCCGTTGAGCATGGACAGCTTGAGCATCCGCTCAGCGTCGCCGGGAACCTGGCTGTCAAACGAGATCCCCCGGTCCACCAGTTGCGCCGCCATTTGCTCAATTCGAGCGCCGATCTGGTGATGCAATGACTGCACGGCTCGCCAGAGCGGCGGCCAGCCGCTGATCGCCACGAGCGGGGGGACATAGGTGAAGTCCAGTTGCGGCGGCGCCTCGGTCTGCGCCGACCGCTCGATCCGAGCCAGGGGGATCACCTCGTAGCCGGTCGGGTCCTGGTTCGACAACAAGAGCCGACAACGGACCCGGCGCACCTGGATCGGCTGTTCGAACCCGCCGGTGTTCTCGTCGTTGATCTCCTGGGTGTCGATCCAGTAGCGCGGGCCGTCGGCCGTCGGCCTGGGCTCGACGTTCCCCCGTCCTTCCTGAATGCCGGGCACGGCCAGATAGACCGTCAAGGGCCCCGAGGCCCCGGCCAGGGCCCCTTTCAGCTCGACCGGATCGACGGTGCCGTCGGCAGGGATCGACACCTTCGTGCCGTCCTTGAGCCTGGCCTCGCACCCTCTGAGGACGACCGTGTAATTGGCGATTGCGTCGCGGTCGAAATCAACCGAGCGGACGCCCCAGTTGTACGGGTGATACCAGTCTTCAGAGACCCTCAGGGCCTCGCGCGCGTGCCGCTCGGCCACCTGGAAGTGGTGCGGGCGCAGGAACATGCCCTCATACCAGTGAACCGCTCGGCTCGGCATTTCCGACCATCCCCCGTCGCCCGATTTCGATGGCGACCCTTGGCCGCCCAGCACCACCGGGCCTACCTCGCCCGAACTCTTTGAAATCCCGATCGCGCCAGGCAGCCCCCCCAATGAACCGCCGACACGCTGCCCAAGCATAGCCGAGTGGTCGGCCCCCGAAAAGGCCTGGCCGCCATCTACTTCGAAAATTTCGCGATTGTCTCAGTTTAATCACACCTCGAACGATTCCCAGTGGAGACGACAAACCGGGTGGCGTTGTCAAAGCGGGCCACGAGCTTTGCGGTATCGGATCGACAAAGGGCATTGGTAAAGCCATTTGCACCCAAAAGATATGCCTTGTTCATCAGCACTGTCTTGCCCGTGTCGCATTGGCCAGACCCAAAAGGCCGGCATCGTCGGCTCTACGAGGCTTGCCCATTGCACCTTCTCTCAGAGTTTGGGCAGCGCGGCGGGTGGGGCCGGGGGAGGTTTGGGGACGTTGTTCATGAGGAACGTGCCTTCGACGACCTTGGAAACACCTTCGGCGTCGACGGTCCACTTGATCTCGTCGATCTGTTGGCCGGGGAGGATCTGGAACGGAAAGACGCGCATCGCGCCTCGGTCGACGAAACCGACGGCGGGTTTCAGCTCGCGGAAGCCGTTGGCGGGCTCGACCTTGACCCGGACCTCGGCGGGCAGGGGGACGGGGTCGCTGCCGCCTTCGTGGGTGACGCACACGAAGAAGACGCGGCCATTGTAGCCGTCCATCGCCGAGATGAATTCCCTGGGATCGACCTTGCGGAACTCGACCTTCAAGGGGGGGCAGAGGGGCGGGCCGTCCGGGTTGCCCTCGGTGATGCTGACGGTCAGGTCTTTCGCCTTATCATCGGGCAGGTCCAGAGGATAGACGGTTCCCACGACGGTTTCATCGGTCTCGTTCCCCTGGAGGTTGAGGGTCTTGACTGTGGGTCGTTGGCCCGGGAGAGAGTGCGCGACGCAGACGTTCAACGGTTCGGTGGTTTTGTTGTGGACGACCAACTTGTAATCCAGGTTGTTTCTGGGGTGAAGATACCCCTTGCCCTGGTTCAGGACGAACTGATCGGGGATCTGATAGGTCTTGCCGCGGAGCTTGAACTGCGTGACCCGCTGGCGGATCTCGACGCTGACGAGGTCTCGGGGAGCGCCGATCTCTCGGGAGACGGGGGCGGAGAACTCTCGACCACGATAGAAGACCTCGGGACTGACTCGGAGGGCCACTTGATGCTCGACAAAGAAGTCACGGACCAAGGGGGGGCCCTTGGGCAAGGGGACGGTTACGAGCGGCTCTTGCTCGGCCGAGACTCTGGAAACGAGCAAGGGGACGGCGGGATCATGGGCGAAGACGACGGCCGCCAGGCCGGGCGGGACGTCGCCCCGGGTCTCGATCTGAACGCGAAGTTGTTCCTTGCGCTTCAGAGTGGCGGCGTCGCCTTCGAGGGGTTTGATGGTGATCGCGGCGTCGCGCCCGTTCTGGACCTCGGCAAAGGCGTCCTTGAGGGTCTTGCTGCTCATCCACCCCTGGGCGTCAACGAGCAACTGTTCGGCGTGGCGGGGGGCGAAGTCCTGGTTGAGCCGTCGGCCTTGCCAGAGCAAGAGAGCGTGTAGGTCGAACTCATCGAGCCTGCGGCAGGGGTCGCTGTTGCGTCGGAGTTCCTCGATGTCGGCCGAGCCGAGAATCCGCGCGAGCCGCGAGGCGGCTGAGAGGGTCTGCTGAATCTGGTCCTCGGTTCGATCGGTCATGCCCGATTCCTCGCCGTTGGTCCGGCTCAGGTCGTCTCGAATCGCGCGGACCCGGGCGGAGAAGCGGTCGAGCGTGTCGAACGCCTGGGCGGGGTCTTTGCCACGAGTGGCGCGGGCCTTCTTGACCAGGTCACCCAGGGAGGCGACGTCCTGGCCGGCGATGCCGAGCAAGGCGACCTCAACGCGGGCCAGGACCAGGGCCTGGTTCCAGACGAGAGGGTCGGGCTCGGTGTCGGACGGCTCGTCGAGTGCGGAGACGTTGGTCTCGAACGGCGAGGTGAGGTCGGGCGAGCCAGCTCGTTCGAGCAAGGGGGCGCGGTCCTTGGCGGGAACCATCGGCATCCTGAGCAGGGCGTCAACCTCGCGCCAGCCTGCTGAGCTGGTCTTGGTGGCTGAGCGCTGGACCTCGACGCGGGCGTCGTGAGCGAGGCGATCAATTTGCTTGGTCAGGTCATCGGCCAGTTCATTGAGTTTGAGAGCTTGATCGGCGGCCTCGCTCTCGGTCTTGCCGGGCGGGTCGTAAACCAGGAGGGCCAATTCGGCGGCGCGGTCGAGGAGTCGGTTGAAGGGTTCGTCGACCTCGTCACCGCGATGGGCCATCCAGTCCCCGTAGTAAGGGAGTACGTCTTGGAGCTTCTGGAGCAGGTCGAGCGCCTTGCCTCGCCTTTGAGCGGCGCGGAGGGCTTGATCGTAGACGTCGCTGGCCTTGTTGAGGTCACGCTCGGCGTCCTGGAACGGCCCGTCCTCGCTGGCGAACAGCAGATCTTGCGCCCGTCGCCTTAGCTCGTCGCCCTGATCGACCAGGGGTTGGACCCATCGCACGAGCATGGGATTGAACGCCGCGACGGTTTCGGCCTTGAGGCGAACCTCAATGGCCTTATGAAGCAAGGCGCGTCGGGCGAGCTTGAGCGCGTCGGTCTCGCCACCGGCACGGACGAACGCGGCGTACCAGAGGGGTAACTGCCCTTCGACGTAGATCGGGAGCGTGTGGAGGGAATCTTGAGCGAGGAGGTCGAGCGGGTTGAGATCGGCCGCGCCGTCAACGGCGGGCTTGGAACCTTTGGCGGGTGTGCCGGCCTGGTCGTTGCTTTTGGTTTTGGCGTTCGCCTTGGTTTTGGCCTGATCCTTCGGGGCGTCTTTAGCGGCTGCATCGCCCTTGGAATCATCCTTCGGCTTTGCCTCGTCGGTGGCCTGGTTCTTGGAGGGATCGGAGGGGTTCGCCGAGGTTGAGGAATCGGTCCCTGGATCATCAATGACCTGGTTGATGGCCTTGAGATAGCGCTCCCGCTGCGCGTCGAGAGTTTTGGCGTCCTCGGCGGGACTTCGACTGGCGCGGGTGAGCATGGCGAGCGAGCGAGGATGGGCCAGGGTTGGACCGTTCAGGAGCAGCTTGACCTCGGTTCCGAACTCGCGAGCCTGGCCGAGGGCCAGCTCGGCCTCGTCGATCCTGCCGGCGCGCGAGAGCCGCTCGGCGCGAAGCAGTCCGTCTTGATAAAGCCGCCAAGGGAGGGGGGCGTGGCGATAGGGGGCGGAGGCGGCCAGGCGTTCGCGCTCGGCCCACTCCTTGAGCAAGTCTTCGCGAAACGCTTCGGCCGAGGCCGGAAGATCGGCCGGTCTTGGGACCTCGGTCAGGGTTGGCAAGGTGAAGTCGAGCCGGTCGTTGCCGAGCAAGAGCGGGGTCTGAACGGCGCCTCGGTTTCGCTCCGCCCAGTGTGAGACTCCTGCCTGCACATACTGGAAGAGGCTCTGGACGGTCACTCGCCCCCAACGGGCCGCGCGGCCGGTGAGCCCCTCGGCGACGTAATGCGCGAAGGCGGAGCGGCGCTCGGTCTCGGAGGTCCAACTGATCTGTCCAGGAGCGCAGGAAGCGAGCACGACCAGGTTGGCGTCACGGTCGAGCAAGGCCTTCAACTGGATCAGGAAGCCGTTGCCGAAGACGCCCAGGTTGCGGTCGCTGCCGATCTGGCCGGCGTCAAGAATCAGGAGCTTGGGAATCGACGGCTTCGCCTTGAGCAGCTTGAGGACCTCGGTCGCGGGGACCAGGGTCGCGCGCGGAAACGAGGAACTGCCTGGTCCGAACAAAAAGGCGCGGTCGCCGTCGGCGTCGTTCGGGGTCGAGCCGCCGACCGCCGAGAGGTAAACGACGATCGGGCTTCGAGACTTGCCGTCCATCAGGGTCTCGACCGACCTGGTAAAGTCGCGCCTGCTGGAGGCCGTCGTCTGGCCTCGGCGAGCCTGGCCGCCGAAGAGTCGGGTGTCCTCGGAGGCGAAGACCGGCTCACGCTCCACCGCGGAAGGCCAGCCGAGCGTACCGGCCACGATGGCCGAGGACTGGACAACCGGCCCCACCATCCTTGCGATCAAAAGCCAGAGTAAGAGCATGGCGCAGAGCGTCGCCGCCGTTCCGGTGAGAACCAGCCTCGCCATTTCCGGCTTTGAGAACGTCCGGCGAGCCGCCTTCAAGGCGACGGGGGCCCCTGGTTTTCCGGGAAGCGTATAGACGTTCGGCATCGGATCACACCTTAAACGGGCCTTTGCGTACTTCGAGTCGATTATTCCTACTACGGCGCCGAAGGCCGACCGGTGACGACCGCCTTCGAAACCCCCGCCGCTGTTTAACTTGAATCGCGAAGTGAAACATCACGTCTTGATACGGCAAGAACTCGCGGCAAAATAACCAAAGTCCGCGAACCCCGACCAAGATCTGATCAATCGCACGTCGTCCAATTTGGTCATACCCACTCGGCCCCTCAACAATCAAGACCTCAACGCCGTGATTGACTGACTTTTGACCAGGGGCAACGTTTCCAGGAGTCGGTTTCGCAAAAATGCGAGCGTGTTAATTTATTCATCTTTTAATAATGCAGCACTCGCAATCCGCCGGAGCGAGGGCAAGAGGCTTCCCAGGGGGACGGGGGGTGAGTTTTCGCGACCAAGGGAATCATAGAGCGATTTGTAGAGCGTGAACAGTGCTTCGCAACGCACGGCCCCCGTGTAGTCGGGCTCGATGGTGGCGAACGGAGGGCAGAGCGCCGCCTGGGCCTCCTCGACCGTCCGGAAGGTCCCGGCCGCGAGGAAGGCGAAGATCGCGGGGCCGAGACTGGTGGTGTCGCGCTCAGGGACCAGGATCGGAGCGTCGAGCACGTTGGCGTAGACCTGATTGAGGATTTGGCTTTTGCGAGGAATGCCACCCGCGTTGATGACTCGCTCGACCGGCACACCGTGCTCGGCCATCCGTTCGAGGATGATTCGCGTATGAAACGCGATGCCTTCGATCGCGGCGAAGAGTTCGTCGGCCGCCGTGTGAGCCAGACCCATGCCGAAGAGCGCGGCCCGGAGGTGGGGATCGCCCAGGACGGTGCGGTCGCCGTAGTCCCAACAAACGCGCAAGAGGCCGGTTTGACCGGATCGGTAGGTGTCGATCCCCTTGGAGAGGTCGCCCGGGGTCGTCCCGGCGCGTCGGGCGATGGAGTCAAACAGGTCGCCAGCGGCCGAGAGCCCGGCCTCGATTCCCAGGTATTGGGGGTGGATCGAACCAGGCACGACTCCGCAGACTCCCGGGACCAGGTCGGGTCGAGGACTGATCGCCATGACGCATGTCGATGTTCCGATCACGTTGACCACGTCGCCAAGTCGGATTCCCGCGCCGATCGCGTCCCAGTGGGCGTCGAGCGAGCCGACGGGGACCGGAATCCCCGGTCGCAGTCCAAGCGCGTCGGCCCAGGGCTTGCAAAGATTTCCGGCGAGCTGATCGGAGGTCGCGTACTTGCCGGACATCCGGTCGCGAACCCCGGCGAGCAGGGGATCGACGCTCTGGAAAAAAGCCTCGCTCGGGAAGCCGCCCAGCGACTCGTTCCAGAGCCATTTGTGACCCAGGGCGCAGACACTGCGCGTCACCTCGCGCGGGTCATTGACTCCGCAAAGGACGGCCGCGACCATGTCGCAGTGTTCCAGCGCCGTGACGAACCTTGGGCGTTGCTCAGGATGAGTGCGCAGCCAGTGCAAGAGCTTTGAGAACCCGAATTCGGCAAGGTAGGTCCCGCCGCACCACTGGATTGCCTCCAGGCCGGTTTCACGGGCGACCTTGGTGAACTGTTCGGCCTCGCGCCAGGCGCGGTGGTCGCACCAGAGATAATAGTCGTCCAGGGGCTCCAGACCTTCGCCCACGGGCACCACGGTGGACCCTGTGGTATCGATCCCAATGGCGGCGACGTCAAGGCCGTTGACGCCGGCCGAGTCAATCGCGCGGCCCATCGCTTCGATAAGCGCCCTCATGTGATCGGCATGACTTTGCGAGGCATGATCCGGATCGTCCGCCCTGCGGTGGACCGGGTAATGGCCCGTTCCTGAGCCGAGCGCCCCCCGATCGCTGTCAACGAGCGAGACCCGAACGCTCAAGGTGCCAAAATCAACACCGGCGACAATGCTCACAATTCCTCCCGGTTGAACCGACAACGGCCGCGCGATCAAATCAGATCAATTCATCGGAATGTTCAAGGTATTCCTTGCCTTCGGGAAAGGTCAGGAACAACGCCAGGACGGCGCTCAGCAGATAAAGAACCGCGAAGATCCACATCACCCCGACCACGCCGACGACCGGCAGAAAGAGCCCTACGATCGCAGGGCCGACCCACATGCTGGCCCCCGCGCCCAGATTGAGCATCGACATCGCCGCCCCTTTATGATCGGGCGCGAGCGACGGCATCAGGGCCGAGAGCGGCACATAGCCGGCGAGCGTCGCGCCGTACATGACGCCTGCCAGGGCGATCAACGGGTAATTTGGCCCGAATAGATGCGGCGTATAGTACAACAACAAGGTCGAGACGGCCGAGCCGACCCCGCCGCAGTACGCGACCGTCCGCCGCCAGCCGAACTTGTCGCCGATGATTCCGAACAGCAGATTCCAGATGATGTTGCTCAGGAAGATCAGGCTTAACAAGCGGAGCCACTGGCTCATTTCCAGGCCAACGGTCTTGGTGAAATAGATCGGCAGGAAGACCAGGAAGCCGAATTGTGGCGCAGTGTTGATGATCCGCACGACGCAACCGATGGCGGTCTTGGGCTTCTTCCAGGCGATTGTCACGCTTCGCAAGAGTGTGCTCAAGGGGGCCTCGCCCGCCGGCACGAGCCGATGCTTCCCCGTCGGCTCGCGGATTCCCGGGAGTGCGATCAGGCCACCCGCCCCCACCAGAGCCAGCGACCACCAGAGCGTCTCATAAGCGCCGATCCTGGGAATCGTAAAACTGGCGAAGAGCGGGCCGAGTGTGAGATAGCCGCCCGTGAACGCGAACCAGAACCAGCCTACAGCCGTGCCCAACCGACCTGGCGGCGTGCCCGCCGTGATCCAGATCAGGAACCCGAACGCAAAGAGCGGATAGCCAAACCCGCGCAGGGCGTAGAGCAGCATGATTTTGCGGGAATCCCCGGACGCCACCCCAAGCCGCAGGAAGGCGACTTCGAAAATCACCCAGATCAAGAAGCCGGCCCACATCACCCGCCGGGGGCCCCAGAGGTCGGACAAGGCGCCCGACAACCAGGCGGCCACGGCCGCGGTCATGCCGTACATGGTGATGATCCCGGCCACCCGCCCTTCGGAAATCCCCAGGGAATTCAGATACGGCGAGAGATAGCCCGACTCGACGCCGTCGCCGATCATGAACAGCAAGAGACCGAGATATCCCAGGGCGAACGGCGGGTAGATCCCAATCCGATCGATCAACGAAACTCGCGTTCGATCCGCACCTTCGGCAAGCACCATCCAGCACCTCTCCCACGAACGAAAACAGGAATTAACTCGTTGATTCAACCCGTCCCGTCTGGACCGCTCCCAGGCGGTCGCCCAGCGCTCCGACGTCCGCAACGATCAGGCTTGGCGGCGTGTCGAGGGCGTCGGCGTCGGCCCTTGTCGCCTCGCCACTCAGAACCAGGACCGAGATCACGCCCGCACGCTGGGCCATCACGATGTCGGTATACACCCGATCGCCCACCATCGCCACCTCTGACGCTGAGACCTTGAGCCGCGCGCAGAGATCGCGGAGCATCGACGGGTCGGGCTTGCCCAGGACCACGGGCTTGATTCCGGTCGCAGCGGTCAAGGAGGCGCAAATCGCGCCACAATCCACCAGGACCGTCGGCTCGTCGGTGGGGCAAACCAGGTCCGGATGAGTGGCGAGAAAGGGCCGTCCTTGCTGGATCCAGTACGCCGTTTTGCAGAGCCGATCATAAGAGAGGGTGGTGTCGAACCCCACAACCAACGCCTCCGGGGCGTCCCAGGTCAACGCGAATCCGGCGTCCTCGAACTGCCGACAGAGCGAAGGCGTGCCCAGAACCGCGATTTTGCCGACGTCCGGTAAGGTATTCCGTAAGTAAGTAATGGTTGAATCAGCAGGCGTGAAAATTTGTTCGATCGTCGCATCGATCCCATGACGGCGCAGCTTTGCCAGATAGTCGAGCTTGCTCAACGATGTGTTATTGGTCAGGAACGTGTAACCGATGTTCCAGGACCGCAACCGTTTCAAGAACGGCAAGGTCACATCAAACAACTGTTTACCTCGATAAATCGTGCCGTCCATGTCGAGCGCGACATGACGGATGCGCGACAGGTCCACGTCCGGGCCGTTCACGAGCGGCCCCTTTGCGACGACCAGCGCCCGTCAGGCCCGAAAAGCTGTTCCATCGCCGACTCGAACACGCCCAGCCGCTTGACGACGTCCAGGACTGTGAACCGTCGGCGAATGTAGCCCGCGGATTCATAACTGCCCCGCAACCGAAGGCGGGAGATGCCAATCTGTTCCGGCTCGAACGGACAACCGGCGTCGCGAAGCATGCCTTTCGCCTCAACGAACGGGATCAAGTGGCGATGGAGCCGCTCTTGAATTCCCGGCCAATTCTGGCAAAGGCGAGTCAACTGGTCGCGAAGCGCCTCGGGGGACGGTTCCTTGGCCCTGGTCTCCTCGATCGCCTTCGCGGCCAACGCCCCAGCACCGAAGTGTTCGACGATCCGGTTCTCGACCGTTTCCAGCGTTGGCCAACCGGCAACCAAGGCGTCCACATCAAGGCGGCCAACGTCCTGATGCAAGAGGTCTTCATAAAGCGCCAGGGAGGCCAGGGTGCCGACGCCGACCTTGAATCCGTGGGACGGGGCGGCCCCCTGGTAAGTATGGTGCTGCATGTCCCAGAGGTGGCTGAACTGGTGTTCGGCCCCCGAAGCGGGCCGGCTGGTCTGCGCAGCCTGCATGGCGAAACCGCCCATCATCAAGCCCTGGACCAGGTTCCGAAGGGCGTCGGGCTCGCCCCGGGCGACTCCTTTTGGTGAGCCGACCCAGTCGCGCAGATGGCTCTGAACGGTGTCCCAGATCGCCGGATCGATCGGTTCCACGCCGACCGCGTCGGCGAGGATCCAGTCAGCCCCGGCGACGTTCTTGGCCAGCAAGTCCGCATATCCAGATGCATTCATGTAGGAAGGAGCGAGCGCGATGACGTCAAGGTCGGCCAGTACGGCCTTGGGGGCTGGGCAGTCAAAGGTTTGCTTCGACCCCCTGGCGGTAATCGAGGCCCCATAGGCCGTGTAACCGTCCATCGACGCGGCGGTGGCGACGGCCATGTAAGGGCGGCCCGCGCGGTGCGAGGCGAGCTTGGTCAGGTCATTGATCGTGCCGCTGCCCACGGCCACCGGGATACCCGGGATCGCCTCAAGACGCCTCTGGATCGTGTTCACCGCCGATTCGTCGGCATAAACATTGGAAGGGAGGAGGATTGGAGCGGCCAGGGGGTGGTTGGCGCGCTCGAAGCTCTCGTGGACGTCGCGACCGGCCGCCTGGAAGGTCCACTCGTCGGCCACGACCACGGCGGGGACCGGACCAAAGACGGAACCGAAGACGCGAGCCGAGTCGTGTCGAACCCCGCCGCCCAACACCAGGAACTTTGTGTCGCGCGCCGCCAGGAGCGCCCGCTCCAGGAGAGGGTCGTCGTGTTCTGGAAGAATTCCGCTCATGATTCGGCTCGACGCCTTCCAAAAGGGACCGTTGGAGTCAAGACCTTCAAGGACCAAAGTCGACCGGGAGCCGATAGCGCGGCCTTGCGCCGCTTTCTGAAGATCGGTTCCATTCGAAAGATCGGCGATTGTATCAGGAGCGCGGCCTCGAAGGGATGCGCCGCTCCTCTTGGAAAATTTGTAAGCGCTCGACAGATGGTGCGCATGTCGAAATTCGACTGGAATCGCTCAAGGCGGCCAGGGCACCCTGAACCATCAGTTTTCGCCGTAGATTACCTTTACAAACAGCGATCTTTACCCAGATTCGCGCGACAACTGGCGAGCGTTAGGAACCATATCGGGATGGCGTTGCGGGCGATTTTGCGGCTGGAATGGTATTTCTTCACCACCGGGGTCAGTATTGACGAGGCGAAAAAACGGGTGTTCGAGATGCCGTGAGGAGGTCTATATTGGAACCCCTCTCTGGAATCCCCGATCCAGCATTCGCGTCACTCCTAACTCCTACGATAAAATGACTTGAGAAAAAAGGGCCTCCCGATCGCATCGATCCGCGTGTCACCAGCCGCCCGATCCGGCGTAAGAGATCGGAGCCGTTTCGCTCCCTTGCCAGCGAGCGGTACGGGCGGTACGCTGGTACAGGCCGTCCAAAAGAGTCGAAGATCCAGGCTGGCGCGTCTGTTTTGCCCATGCTCTCCTGGCTGCCCGTCATTTCCAGAACCGGGGGCGAACCCAATGTCCGAACCCTCCGAGACCCCCCGGCCTCGTCCACCGCTCACGCCTGGCAAGCCCTTGCCGAGAATCTCGCGCACCGCCCCCTTGACGACTGACGATGCCGCCGAGCAAGCTCAGGCGGCCGCCTCCGGGGGTCGTCCCGACCGGACCAAGGCGGAGAAGACCGCGAAGTCGGCGAAGGGCAAAGGCAAAGGGCAAGGCAAGGATTCCAAGAAATCGAAGGAGAAGAAGGGGGTCTTGCTGGAAGAGACCCCGAACCTTGATACCTATGAGGCAAGAAAGCGGGTCCGGCTCCTGGTCGGCTTGTCGGTCGTCGGCGTGCTCGGTCTGTCAGTGTTCCTTCTGGTTCGTGGTCTTTGGTCCAGCGAGCCCGAGCCGCCTGATGAACCACAACAGCAGGTCTTGATGCCGCCGCGAAGTGGACCAGACCGCGCCGAGGCTGAGTCGGCGCAGTGGTTGACCGATGCGTCGTCCTTCGCCAGCGCCGGCCGAGAAGCACAGGCCGAAGAGCGTTTGAACCGAATCCTGACCAAATTCCCCCGCACCGCCGCAGCCAATGAGGCACGCGAGGCGCTCGATCGCCGCGCCCGGGGTTTGCCCTACTTCCTCAACGGCCCTGCCGTCCTGGCCGAGCGGCCCGAGCCGCTTGCCGCGGACCCGGAGACGCCGACGGAGGTCGTCGAGGTCGCGCCGCAACGCGCGACGTCAGCCGAGGCGAGTCTTCAACTGGCCGATCAAGCTCCCGAACCTCGGCGTGAGACCGGCCTGGTCATGGAACAGGCCGAGATCGCCGCCAAACCCCTGCCTAACGGGTTCCAGGCCCGACTTGAAGCGGGCGTTCATCTGACTGGCTGGCCCCTGGAGATCACC
Organism: Isosphaeraceae bacterium; assembly: GCA_039936275.1. Taxonomy (GTDB): domain Bacteria; phylum Planctomycetota; class Planctomycetia; order Isosphaerales; family Isosphaeraceae; genus JBDTIR01. The sequence continues at coordinate 12,160 of JBDTIR010000415.1, forward strand.
AGCCATCGCGATGGATCAACCTTGGTCCTGATTCCAGGCGGCACCTTTCCCATGGGCCGCGATGGCGGCAACGGAGCCGACAGCCCCGCCCATCAGGTGACGCTCTCGCCCTATTACATCGATCAGCACGAGGTGACCAACCGCCAGTACGCTCTGTTCCAGCAGGCAACCGGGGTCGAGGTTGGGCCGAACGACGATCGGCCGGTTGTCGAGGTCCGCTACTCAGAGGCCGTCGCCTTCGCCGCCTGGACCGGCAAACGCTTACCCACCGAGGCCCAGTGGGAGATGGCCGGC
>JBDTIR010000416.1:0-6913 GCA_039936275.1 Isosphaeraceae bacterium
GGTTTCCCACGAGGCGAACCCCAACGGCTGGCTGGCGCGGCTCTCGATTCGGGTGCCGAGTTCGCGGCCTTCGATATCCGCATCGACGACCTCCTTGCCATCGACCCAGCAACGGACCACGTTGGCAGTCACTCGAATCCGGAACGAATACCAGGTTTGATCTTGATACTTGATATAGGTGCCGGTCTGGTTTTCCGAGGCGTCCGCCCCGTCGATGCTGGACACGCCGGTCACGTTGCCGCCCCAGCCGCCGTTGACCAGGGTGAGGAACGATTTGTTGACCGGGAAGGTGGCCGCGGCGAAGAAGTCTTGCCCCTTGAGCCGCCTGGCCTGATACGAGAGTTCATAGTTGGTGGTCGGCAAGTCTGTGCGCGTGGTGGTGATGCCAGTCATCGGGTTGCCGACTTCGAGAATGATCGCGCCGTCCTCAACCTTGACCTCGCCCGGCTTGTGGAACGTGGTCGCCTTCCAGCCGTCGAGCCCCTTGCCGTCGAACAGGACGAGCACCTTGGGAGCGTCCTTCGTCGGCTTGGCGTCGGGCGCATCGGCACCGAGGATGGTCGCGACCAGGCACGGGGTCAAAGCCGCGATGATTCGTAAGTTTATGTTGTTCATAAATAGGCTCGCTAAGAATTCCGCATGCGTTTTGCCAAAGGGGGCGCGGCCTTGACCCAAGGGGTCTTACTTGGTCCGGAGCTTGGCCCCTTTGGGGTGTTTGGAGAACGACTCGAACACGTCGCCGATGACTCGATCGGCCAGTTGGTTCAGATTCTTCAACAGCACGTGTTCAGCTTCGGCGGTTAGAGGAGACTGGATCGGTTCGTAGCCTCCTTCCGGGTACGCCTTCGCTGTGGCGATGTAGCCGATATATCCATTGGCATAGCCGACGATGATGGGAATCGCACGATCGGCGATGTCCTGTTCCAGCTTGAAACCGTATTCGACCATCGGCTCGCCGGGGAAGGTCAGGAAGAGGTAGGGGCCGACCTTCAAGGCCATCAGCTCAGTTTCAAGGGGGCCGTCCTTGCCGGGAAGTGTCACTCGTTCGGAGGCGCAGCGGATCTTGTAGACGGTCGGCCGCTTGGAGCGTTCTTCACGGACCAACGACCGAGCCAAAGAGCGAACGACCGCGCTGCCAAGGTCTCGGCCGGCCCACTGGATGTCGGCCTCGTCGGCACAACGGTAAGGGTCGCCCGGCAGGTTGGGGCGAATGTCGCCGGCGCAGCCTTGCAGGAAGAGGGCGCTGGTCTGGCCGTCGTAGACCTTTTCCACGAACCTCTGCGCTTCGCCGGGGAAGTCGGCACTTTTCTTGGGGTAGCCGTGAGGGTAGGGGGGTGAGGCTTCGTCGCCCCAGGTGAAGAAGCAGGGGTGGCAGACGGCGTGCATCAAGACGGCCAGGGGGGTCAACGACTGGCCGTCGTCGAACCGGAGCACCTTGACCCGGCGGTCGTTCGGGCCGTCGGGGTTGAGCCGAACGACTGCCTTGCCGTCGATGACCTTGCGGCGGTTGACGCTGAACCCGATCTTGTCTTCGCCGTAGCCGACCGAGACCGGCCGCATCCCTGCCTTGGCCCGCTCGGCGGCCTCACCCACCTTGGCGATGACCTCCGCCGCCCAGGACTCTTCCTTGTTGAAATCGGGTGCCGAGTGGTTATGCGCCGCCGTGACCATGATGTTCTCGGGCGTCGTGCCAGTCTTCGAGGAAATCACCTCGCGCACGGCCTTCACCAACGGTTCGCCGGCCCCGATCAGGTCAAAGGTCACGATCGCCGCGGTCGTCTTGCCGTCGTCGAGCAACAAGACGCCGGCCCGAATCGGGTCTCGGCTGCCGGAGGTCGGACGAACGTGCCCGACCACCTGGAGGTCGTCCGGAGGAGTGATGTCCGCCTTGGCGGCCCCGGCCTTCAGGTTCGACTCAACCGGGAAGCTGCCGTCCTCCCCGTTGGCAAAGGCCGAGAGCCCAATCAGCATGCCCAACGCAATCCAGCCGTGCGTCCATCGAGTATTCAACGTCGCGCCCTTTCGTTTCTTCGGGGTTCCCTCGAACAATCGGCGGCGGCGGCGCGCATTCCTCCCCGGTTGGCCTCTTGGGAAGGGAATCCGGCCGAGCCAACCATCCTAGTACCGCCGGTCGCCCGATGCCAATGTTCGCCGAAGAATCTTTGGCGCATTCGGATATTGGGGAGAAATCGCCCCTGAATGCTCGAAGGTTCCCGATCCGCCCGTTAGAACGAGTCGGCCCCCACCACCTCTCCGCCTGCTCGGGTGCCAATGGCCGTCCAGACGCCCGGGTTGATTGAATTCTTGATGAAGTGGACCGCGCCATCCATCATCAAAAGGTGAGCACCTCCCGGGTGGAAGCTCCCCGCGGTGGTGGCATTCATTTGCCGACGTGCGAAACAACTGGGCTGGCGTGGTGTGAGCATGTGATTGTACACGGTAAATCCCATCAAATGATCGAGCCACAGCAATCCTTTGTAGGGAGAGACCTCATGACTGGGGTGCGGGTCGTAGACCGGCACAACCGCTTCGCAGGCGCGGATGAAGGCGTCGCGGTCGTTCGCCGCATTGGTGAAATACCCTTGTACCCAAAATCGAGAGCCGAGCCGGGACGGACGTTCGCGTGTGCCCGATCCGACGATCCACTCAGAGACGCCCGCTGTCTGGCTGAGCCCGTCGGTGATCTCGCTCGCTGCCAGTGGGAGAGTCCTGATAAACACACCTGTACCAATATCAGGAAAATACTTCTCGCCAGCGTTGCCCGCGTAATTGATGGCGAGGTTGCCGCCCTGCTTCGACCGCGAGCCGATTGGTTCCGATGGGCAGAGGTAGATCCCCGGCGGTGCATTGTAGGCGGTCATGTTGGCGTTGTCGTTGGCGTCGCTGTACACCATGTTGATCGAGTTAAACATCGCGGTCTGTTCGATATACGGCAAGATCTGGTAGAGGTAGGACGGCGACATGGGGTCGGTCCCCGTGCCGGTGGGGAAGGTGTTGTAGACGTCGGCATGGTGATGGATTGCCAGGCCGATGTTCTTCAACTGCGAGGCGCAACGGACCCGCCGCGCCGCTTCTCTCGCCTGCTGAACGGCGGGCAGGAGCAAGGCCAGTAGAATGGCGATGATCCCGATGGTCACGAGCAGTTCAATCAGTGTGAATCCTGAACGTCGCGCGGTGGTGGTCATCGCGTCGGCCTCCCTTGCCATTGGGACCAATCGGGATCGTGGGTGGACCCCGTATCATGGAATAGCCACACGCTGCCCGTCAAGCGCCGGGTGCGTCCAGGAAGAGACGCGGAAAACTCGTCTTGACGGCTTCGCCCCGGTGGATACGCTTGGTCGGTCTGGAATTGTCGCGCGCCGGGCCAGGGACGGTCAGCGAGCGGCGGCCTTTCAAGTTAGTCGAATTGGGATTTATCGATTCGACGATTTTATGTCAGGGAGGACAGCGGCCCAATGGCTCACGACCTGATCCGCCGCGTTGAGGAACTGGGGCAACCGCGCATCCTGGTCGTCGGCGACCTGATCCTCGACCGCTACATCTGGGGCGACGCCGAACGGATCAGCCAGGAGGCGCCGGTCCCCTTGCTCAGGGCCGACCATCGCGAGCACAGGCTCGGCGGCGCGGCCAGCGTGGCCACGATGCTCCGCGCCCTGGGCGCCCGGGTTACGCTGGTTGGTGCCTTGGGAAGCGATCATGAGGCGACCCTGGTCCGTGGCTTGCTGGAAGCCGCCGACATTGATCAACACCTGGTTGTGCCGCTTGACGATCGGCCGACGACCCTCAAGGAACGGTACATCGGTCGCGCCCAGGACCGGCACCCCCAGCAGATGATCCGGGTCGATTACGAGGTGCGCGACCCACTTCCCAAACCAGTCGAAGACCTGCTCTGTTCCCGGTTGGCCAGGGCCGTCGCCCTGGCCGACATCGCCCTGATTTCCGACTATGATAAAGGGGTTTGCACCCCTCGCCTGCTGCGGGCCTTGATCGAGACCTGCCGAGCCCGAGGCGTGCGCGTGCTGGCCGACCCGATCCGGGGACACGACTATTCAAGGTATCGAGGGGTCCACTGCATGACTCCCAACCGGCTTGAAGCCCAGATGGCCACCGGCCTGACGATCGCCTGCCCGGACGACGCCCTGGCCGTCGGGAAGGTTCTGGTCGAGTCCCTGGAGATGGAGGCGGCCCTGGTGACGCTCGACCGCGACGGCATGGCCCTGGTCCGGAGCGACGGCCGGGCCGAGATCGTGCCGACCAGGCCGAGACAGGTCTACGACATCACCGGCGCCGGCGACATGGTGATGTCGGTCGTCGGCCTCTGCCTGGCCGCCGGGGCTGACTACGACGAGGCCGCCGCCCTGGGCAACATCGCCGGTGGATTGGAAGTCGAACAGATCGGCGTGGCCTTGCTCTCTCGCGACGACTTGGTGCGCGACCTGATCGACCATCACCGGCCCGAAGGGACGAAGCGGCTCGAAGGGGACCGCCTGATCGCCGAGTGCCGTCGCCGCCAACGTACTGGTCAGAAGGTGGTCTTCACCAATGGCTGCTTTGACCTGCTGCACATCGGCCACGCTCGCCTGATTCGCCAGGCTGCTGCCCTCGGGGACTTCCTGGTCGTCGGGCTCAACTCGGACGCCAGCGTTCGCCGCCTCAAGGGGGACGCCCGGCCGATCAACCCTGAAGACGCCCGCGCGGAGCTTCTGGCCGCACTGGAATGTGTTGATGCGGTCGCCGTGTTTGACGACGACACCCCGCTCGCCCTGATCGAGGCGATCAGGCCCGACGTCCTGGTCAAAGGGGGGGATTACCGACCCGAAGAGGTTGTCGGCCGCAAGGAGGTCGAGACCTTTGGAGGCCGCCTGGTCTTGATCCCCCTGGTCGAAGGGCATTCGACCACCGGGCTGGTCCGCAAGGCGGCCGAGCGTACCCTGACCTTCCACGGTCCAGAAGCCTCCATGCCCGCGCCAGTCGCCAATCGCCGGGCCAACGCCGAAGGCCATCGAGTTTGATGGATGGGGTCGAGGCTCAACGATCAAGGCGTGGTTGGAACTTCGCAAACCTGGCAGAGTTGCTCGATGTCGATCGGCTTTTGAAGCAGGGCCTCGGGCTTGAGTTCGGAGACGGCGCTCAGGCGGTCGGGGTCGTGCGTGCCGGTGTTGACGACCACTCGGGTTGGCAAACAGTCGTCGCGAACCTTGCGGAGGATCGTTTCACCATCGCCGTCAGGCAGCATGAGGTCCAGGACAAGGCACTCGGGCGGTGGATCGAGCCTGGCCAGCCCTTCGGCGATCGTTGTCGCTTCCAGGACGTCCCAGCCTCGCATCGTCAGCAACCGTCGTAAGACGTTTCGGGTCGCCGGGTGATCTTCAACCAGAAGGAGCCGATGTGGTGGATGCTTGACCATGCCAATCTCCGCGGAAACCTCAACCCGGCCGACGACCGGAGTGCATCTTAACTCATAAGGGACCAGCCGTCTGTAGGTGGCCGCCCAGATTCATGAGCACCCTCGCTCAATCATACCCGGTCCCGAGCGGTTGGGCCCTGATAGCTCGTATATTTGTCCGCCCGACCGTAAGCCTGATCGACCGGGTATTTCAAGGCGGCCAGCTCGACCTTCTCTTGCAACGACGCGGCCAGATCGATCCCGGAGACGTCTGCCAACCGCACCAGGGCCCAGAGGCAATCGGCCAGCTCGTGGGCAAAGGCCCGCCTTTGGTCCGGGTCGTTCAGCGAGGCGCGGACCTCGTCGTTGGTCCGGAACCGAAGGTGCTCAAGGACCTCGCCCACCTCGCAGGCCAGGGCCAGGGCCAGGTCTTTGGGGTGGTGAAACTGCTCCCAGTCGCGTTCCTTCGAGAACCGAAGCACCAAGGCCTTGAGCTGAGCGATCGTCGTCTCCTGATCGGTCATCGCGGTCCCTTTGACGTCAAGGCTTCCGCCTTGGGCAAGTCGGCGACGAAGGCGGCAAGCTCCGCCACGGTCGGGCTCTGGGCGTGCCGCACGTAGTAGCCGCTGGCGGCGACCCCGGCGCAGAGGCTCTGCTCCAGGTCGAGACCGAGCATCTGTCCGAGACAAAAGCCCGCATTGAAATGATCACCAGCACCGGTGCTGATGAGTGGATGTTCGACGAACGGCCCGTCGAACATCGCGCTGCCGTCGCCTTTGGCCGCTGCGGCGCCCCGTCGAGGGTGGATGACGACGCAACCGATGCCAAGTGCCTCCCGGATCGCCTCGGCGTCCTCCCGGATCGTCGTCAAAGGCTCGGGCCGCCTGGGCAGGCCGAGGACGTCAACCACCCGGCCGGCTTCCTTCAGGTTCAGGCCGAGAATCACACCGACATGCTCTTGAAACCGGCCCACCAACCTCAAGGCGGCAACCAGATCGTCAGCCGTTCGCTTTTCGGGGTCGGCCAGGTCAATGAAGAGGAGGCGGTCGCTCGTTGGCTTCTTGACGAAGACCTCATCCAGCAGGTGCTCCCAGATCTGGCTCATCTGGGGAATCATCGTCCAGTTGACCATGCCGATCAAGGCGGCGCCGTCGATCATGGCGTCCAGCTCAGGACGGCCGACGCGGGCGATCAGGTTTTCCCAGGTCAGATCATTCAGGCATGTATACTTGCCGAGCATGATCTTGCCGTCATTGAACTCCAGGGCGTCGGTATGCCCGGCGTCAACGACGCCAATGACTCTGGCCTTCGCGGCGAAGTCCTGGAAGACGGGGTGAACCTCGGGGGCGCCGACGCTGCCGATATAGGTCACGTCGAGGCCCAGGGAGGCCAGGGCGTTGGCCATGATCGGCCCGTTGCCGCCGAGCTTCCGCTGAGTAACCACCAGCTCATAGTTGCTTGACTTACCGGCCGCCAGCCGCAGCTTTTCGGCCATCACGGCGATCGACGGCACCGGGTCAAACGACT
>JBDTIR010000417.1:0-2273 GCA_039936275.1 Isosphaeraceae bacterium
AAAGCCGCTGAAGTGCCCTTTTTGCTTTCTTTGGATGGTGTTCATGCCCCCCTTTGATCCAGGCCGATCCGAAGCCCACGGAGAATCGCGGCGATGACGCACGCCGAGGCCCCGAGCTCGTTTCACCTGGCCCTCAGCCCGATCCTCCCCTGGCCCTTGCTGGTGATCGCGGCCCTGGTGGTCGTCGGCCTGACCCTCTGGGTTTACCGAGACCGCTTGCGAGCATCGTCAAGCCCTTGGCGATGGCTGGCGCTCCTCCTCCGCATGGCGGCCGTCTTGCTCTGCCTACTCGCGGCGGTGCGGCCAACGGTCGTCTTGCTTCAGAAGGTCAAGCAGACCGCCACGCTCGTCTTCTTGCTTGACGATTCGGCAAGCATGAAAATCAACGACGAGGTCGGCGGCAAGACCCGGATCGACGTCGCCCGCAAGACCCTCGCCGACGGCCGCAAGGCGGCCGAGACGTTCGGCAAGGCCCTGGAAATCAAGGTGTATCGATTCGACGAAGATTTGAAGGACCTCAAGGCTGACGACCATTCCGAGCCCAAAGGGACGCAGACCGCTTTGGGAACCTCGCTTTCCGAGACGATCAAGCGACTCCAGGGGACCAAGCTAATCGCCATCGTCCCACTTACCGACGGCGCCAACAACGCGGGGCTCCCTCCTCTGGCCGCCGCGCAGAGGCTGCGGGCCTTGCAGGTTCCGGTCCTGCCGGTCGGATTCGGTTCGGACAGCGTCGGCGAGCACTCCCGAGACGTGGCGGTGCGCGGGCTCGACGCCGCGCCGACGGTCTTCATCAAGAACGAGCTTCAGGTTCGCGGCACCCTCCGCGTGCGCGGCTACGCCGGCCAGACCCTTGACGTTGAACTCTACGCCGAAGGGGAGAGCCAGCCGGTGGCCAAGCAGCAAATCAAGGCCCCTGAAGGGTCGGAAGTGGTCACGATCAAGGACCTGAAGTGGATTCCCAAGCAGGTCGGCGAGCGCCGGTTGACCTTGAAGGTCAAGCCCAAGCCGGGTGAGCTCTTGCTGGCTAACAACGCAATGAGTACCTATGTTCAAGTCAAGAGCGGCGGGGTCAACGTCCTGTTCATCAAGGGACCGAACTTCTCCTGGGAGCGGCGCTACCTGATCCGGGCCCTCGACCGCGCCGAGGAAATCCAGGTCGATGACGTCGAGCTGCGCGAACCGGCCCGCAACGGCTCCGGGGCCTTGAAGGACTCTGATCTTGCCTCGGGTTATAACGTCTTCATCCTTTGCGATCTGCCGAGTGACTTTCTGTCCCCGTTTCAGCAGAAGCAGATGGCCCGAGCCGTCGAGAACGGTGCGGGGCTCTTGATGCTCGGCGGCCGTTCGAGCTTCGGCCCGGGGGGTTGGGCCAACACTCCGGTCGGCGACCTCTTGCCGGTCGAGATTCACCCCGGCGACGGCCAGATTGAGCCCCCGGGCGGCCTGAAGGCGGTCGTTAACCCCAACGGCCTGGAAGGCTACCTCTTGAAGCTGGGCAGCACCCGCGAGGAGACCGCGAGGATCTGGGCCGCCTTGCCGCCGATCCCCGGGGCCAACGCCGTGGGCCGTGCCAAACCTTCGGCCTTCGTGCTGGCGCAAGGCACTCCGGGCAACCAGCCGCTCATGGTCGGTCACGAGGTAGGCAAGGCCCGCGTCCTGGCCTTCGCCGGTGAGACCTGGCCCTGGGCGCGCGCCTCGGACCTGAGCCGAGAGGCCCACCGCAAGTTCTGGCGCCAGGTCATTCTCTGGCTCGCTCACCAGGAAGACAAAGGCGAAACCCAGGTCCGCCTGACCCTCGACCGCCGCCGCGCAGCCGTCGGCCAGAAAATCGAACTCAAGGTCTCCGCCCTGGACGCCAAGAACGAGCCGCTCTCCGACGTCACCTACGAGACCACCGTCGAACCCGTCGCGACCCCTGGAAAATCAGAACGCATCGATATGTACAACCAAGGGGGAGACGGCCAGGGCAGTCTGTTCGCCAAAGGAGAGCCCGGCGAGTATCGGGTCACGGCCACGGCAATCAAGAACGGCAAGGCCATCGGCTCTGACTCCGCCCGCTTTGATCTCTATCGAGACGACCGCGAGCTGGAAAACCCAGCCGCCGACCTCGCCTTGCTCAAGCAGATCGCCGAACTCACCGGCGGCAAATACCTTCCCCCCGAGCAACTGGCCAAGCACCTCCGTTCGATGGACCCCTCGGTCATCACCGACACCCTCCAGCAGCGCGAGCACCGTCTCTGGGACAACTGGCCCTTCTTCCTCCTGTTCAC
>JBDTIR010000418.1:0-7298 GCA_039936275.1 Isosphaeraceae bacterium
ATTCGCCCACCCTCACACTCCCTTACAATCCTCTGAACAAGACTCGCCGGGTCTGCCGTCATACGGCAAACCCTCGATTCGATCGAGATCACTTTCTTCAAACCGGAATCAACTTATCGTAGACCGCTGCCATGCATGAGTCAATGCACGCAGTCATGAATTGACTTCGGCCAGGTCTGGTTCATACGACGCGTCTCATCGTTTCGTTCGACCGAATCGAATCGCACCCTTAAGCAAGATTAGGACGTCGCGAGCCAGATTCGAACGGTTGCGAGCAAGAAGACGAGTCAGACGTGAGAGGGCATTTCGAACCGCGACGAGTATTCGCGGCTGAGGAGCTTATTGGCTTCAACGTCTCCGGGGAACGACTCGGTCGCGGCGTCGAAGGTGAGTTTTCGACCGACGCGGTGAGCGATGTTGCCGAGGTGGCAGAGCCGTGTGCTGAGGTGACCGATCTCGACGTCGGCGTTCGGGTTGCGTCGATCCTTGATGCAGTCGAGGAAGTTCTTGACGTGGGCGTCCTGGGCACCGGACGACTCGCCGCCTGCCTTGGGACCGTCCTCGACCCGCCAGTTCTTTTCGTCGACGATGAGCGTACCCTTATCGCCGTAGAAGGCGATCCCGAAGCCTTTCCCCTCGGTGCCGTGCTTTGACCACATCCGATGTTCCCATGAGATGACGGCGTGGGGGAACTCCCAGGTGACGATCTGGGTGTCGGGGACTTCCTGATCGTCGTCGAACACGAACTTACCGCCGCCGGAGGTGATTCGGAGCGGAGCGTCGACGCCGAGGCCCCATCGGGCGACGTCGAGGCCGTGAATGCCGTTGTTGCCGAGTTCGCCGGTGCCCCAGTTCCAGAACCAGTGCCAGTTGTAGAAGAACCGATTCTTGATGTACGGGCGGTCGAGGGCGGGGCCTTGCCACATGGCATAATCCACCCCTGAGGGCGGCGCCGTGGGCGGGCCGCTGACGTCAATGGTGCGCTTCTGGTTGATCCAGGCGCGCGCCAGGCCGACGTGGCCGATCTCGCCGGAATGAATGAAATCGACGGCTTCCTTGACGTAGTCGGCGCTGCGGCGCTGGATGCCGAGCTGGACGATTCGCTGATACTTACGGGCCGCCTCGATCATCCGTCGGCCTTCGACGATGTTGTGGCTGGCCGGCTTCTCGGTGTAAACGTCTTTGCCGGCCTGGCAGGCCATCACGGTCATCAAGGCGTGCCAGTGGTCAGGCGTAGCAATGGCGACCGCGTCGATCTCCTTGTCGTCAAGCAGTTTGCGGAAGTCCTTCTCAATCCTGGGCGCTTTGCCGGTGATCTTCTCGACGCGGCCTGCGGCCTTGGCGAAGGCGTCGTCGTCCACGTCGCAGAGGGCGACGACGTCCGCCCCCTTGTCTTTGGCGAAGTTCTGGGCCAGGTCGGCCCCTCGGTTACGAACGCCGATAATTGCAATGCGGACGCGGTCGTTGGCCGGCGCGGCCGAGACCCCTTGGCCAGCAATCGCCAAGGCGCCCATCGTGCCCAGGAAGGTCCGACGGTTCGGATGAGTCATTGGGTCGTTCACTCCGGTCCAGAGGAGAAAGGCCAAAGGGTTAAGAAGGCGCAGGCCACTTGACCCGCCATGCCAATTGCGCTACAGTACCACCGTGGACGTCGATCCACAACGAGCCGCTAGCCTTTTTGGGATTGTCTCCCGAGCGTTTGGCGGCTTCCAAGACGCCCCGCGCCGCTTCGATGGGCACCCAAATCGGCGCACCTCCGCACATGCCTGACGTTCGCCTCCGGCAGCAGATCGCCTTTCTGGCCGCGCAATTGATGTATCAACGGACCGAGTCGGAATACTTCACCGCCAAACGTAAGGCGGCGCGCCAGCTCGGCGTGGAGTATCGCTACCGGCCCGCCGACCTGCCTACCAACCGGGAAATCCGCGATCAGGTCCAGACGATGGCCAGGATTCACGAAGGACCGAAGCGGCTCGAACACCTTCGCGACATGCGGCTCGACGCCCTCCGCCTGATGCGCACCCTGGCCAGGTTCCGGCCCAGGCTGATCGGAAGCGTCCGCACGGGGCACGTCCGCCAGGGGTCCGACATTGACTTGCATGTCTTTTCTGACAGTCTCGCCCTTGTCACCGACGCCCTTGTCGAAGTCGCCTTGCCCTACGACGTCGAACAGAAACGAGTCGTCAAGCATGGCGAGGAACGAACCTTTACGCATATCCATGTCTACGATCGCCACACATATGAGTTGACGCTCTACCCCGAAAACAAGGTCCACTACGTCTTCAAGAGTTCGATCACCGGCAAGGGGATCGAGCGGGCCTCGATCGCCGAGTTGGAAGCCTTGCTGAAGGCGGAAGATCCGGAGATCGACCTCGACGGCGTGCTCGGGTCGCTGGAAGACCACATCGACCGCTTCGAACTGTACCGGATGCTGCTCCAACCGCTCGAAGGGGTCAAGCAGAGTCCCAGGCACCACCCCGAGGGGGACGCCCTCTATCACAGCCTGCAAGTCTTCGTGCTGGCTTTTGAGGAGCGTTCCTATGACGAGGAATGGCTTCTGGCGGCCCTCTTGCACGACGTCGGCAAGGCGATCGACCCCTCGGACCACGTCGAGGCCGCGCTTCAAAGCCTGGAAGGGGCGATCACCGACCGAACGGCCTGGCTGATTGCTCACCACATGGAGGCCCATGCCTATCAGGACGGTACGCTCGGCGCTCGAGCCCGCGTCCGTTTGCAACAGCATGAGGATTTCGACGACCTGATGCTCTTGCGCGACCTGGACCGTCGCGGCCGGGTCCCCGGCGCGATCGTCCCTGACCTGGCCGAGGCGCTCGACGCCATCCGTCAACTGGCTCAAGAAACCGAAGCGGCCGATTGAAGGAACCAGGCCCAAAGAACGGGCGAGCGACTCGAAGGCGTTGCCCGTCCGTTCCTTCCAAGGGTTAATCCATGATCCGCACCCCTGCGGATTTCAAGGCGGCGAGTTGTTCCCCTTTGGCGGCGTCGGACAGGGGATTGCCCGCCAGGTAAAGCCGCAAGAATGGCGCGAATCGCTTCGGCCCTTCGGCGTCGGCCTTGGCCGCATCGACCAGGGGGGCCAGGTCGCTCACCTTGTTTCTGGGTAGTTCGACCAGGTTCAACCCGGAGAGCTTGGCCAATGGGCTGACGTCTTCGATCTGGTTGTCGCTCAGGTCGAGCGTCATCAGCCTGGTCAAATTGGCCAGCGGGGCGATACCTTTGATCTGGTTCTGAGCCAGGTAAAGCGAGGCCAGGCCGGTCAACGAGCCGAGCGGAGCAAGCTCAACAATGGCGTTATGAGACAGATCAAGCGCGGCCAGCTTGGTTAATTTGGCCAGAGGGGTGACGTCCTTGACTTGGTTATCGGCCAGCTTCAGATATTGCAGCTTGGTCAAACCGCCCAAGGGGGTCAAGTCTTCGATTTTGTTGCCGGCCAGGTCGAGCGACTGAAGATTACCCAGCTCTTTGAGCGCCTTGAGGTCAACAATCTGGTTCTTCGCCAGGCGAATCAAGGCGAGATTGGGGCAGGCTTCCAGGCCGGTCAGGTCGTGGACGTCCTTGCCGTTGGCCTCAAGAACATACAGGTTCTTGAGTTTCTCCTCATTCAATTCCACCTTGTCGTCCAGGTGCAAGGTGGAACGAACGGCGGTCTCCAGGTTCTTGTCGGGAAACGAAGCGGCAAGGCCCGGACTCGCCTGAACGATCGTCGCGAGGCCGATCAGTACGGGAATGGTGGCCGCACGTTGGAGGAATGTCCTCGTTTTCATGGGAATGAGGGCTCCGGTTCAAGGGTGTTCAGATTTTTGGCGTGCTTACTTCAAAAAAAGGGGGGATGACGATCGGGGCAGGGCAGGGCGACGCCGCATGGACCCTTGGCGGTCGGGCGTCATTATCAGCGTTTCGCAATTATAAAGGGCAACCCGTGGACCGATCAAACTTTTTCGCTTGTGGATTTTCGCTCGAAGGGGTCGTCGTGGATCGAGCCGAACGGCGTCAACCACGGCCCCGGAGGCGCTGGTTGAAGGCGACGGCGATCACGACGACGGTGCCGAGAACTAACCCTTCGATCTGGCTCGGATCAATGCCGGGGACGACCAGGCCGGTCCCCTTGATGACGATCTGGATCAGGATCAGGCCGAGCACCGTGCCTCGGATCGAGCCGACGCCGCCGGCCAGGCTGCACCCACCAACGACCGCTGCTGTGATGGCCAAAAGTTCATAAGTGTTGCCCATCCGGCCGTCGGCCTGGCCGGTGTTGCCGGCGAAAAGCACCCCTCCAAGGGCGGCCAGCATGCCGGCGAGAGCGTAGGCGATCGCCTTGAGCCGACGAGTCGAGAGCCCGCTGAGCCTCGCGGCCGTCTCGTTGCCGCCCAGGGCGTAGAGGTGCCTGCCCAAGACGGTCGAACCCATGACCACGCTGAGCGTAAGGGCAACCCCGGCGAAGATCCAGACCGGCACCGAGTCGATCGGAATCCAGTCAAGATAGGGGCCTGGCAATCGGAAATTCAGGCCACCCAGCTTGCCAAGCACCCGGAACGTCGGCGACGGCACATTGATCGTTCGGTTGTTGCTCAGGATCGTCGCCAGGCTGCGCAAACCCGCCATCGTCGCCAGGGTGGCGATGAACGGCGGTAAACGTAGGTTGTTAATCATAAAGGCATGCAAAAGACCAATTGCCAGGCCCATGACCAGAGTCAAGGCGACCGCGGCGGTCACGAGCCCGATCGGCAAGGGGCCGGAGGCGGCCCGGGCGCCCGGGAGCCACTCGGTCATCAGCTTGGCGCAGACGACCGCCGAGAGGGCCACGACCGAGCCGACCGAGAGGTCGATGCCGCCGGCGATGATCACCACCGCCGCGCCGACCGAGAGTACGCCGAAGAGGGCGATGTTGTGAAACATCGTCCGCTGGCTGTAGGGGTTGAAAAAAGCGTGGGTCGGTTCAACGCCGTAGATCAAGGCCACGACCGCCACGATGGCGACGATCAGGCCCAGTTCGGGATACCTGGCCAGGGTCCTGGCCAGCCTGTTGCCCGACGGCCGGCCGGTCGCTGGGTCGCGGGTCATGACGATTTCAGCCCTTTGCTTGCAAGCCAGCTTTTCATCTCTTCAATAGTGATGACGTTTTCACCGAGTTTCTTGACGGGTGAATCGGCTGTCGGCACGATGACCCGCACGCCGGTATCTCGGGTCTCGCCGTCGGGAAGGACCTCCTTGACGGTCGCGTCGTCCTTGTCGATGAGTGCCTTGAGCAGGCGGACCCCTTGAAAGCCCATCTCGTAAGGGTTCTGGCAGACCGAGACGTCAATATCGCCGCGCTCGATATGGCCGACGGTGGCTTCGTCAAGGTCGAACGTGACGACGGTCGTTTGCTTGCGGAGTTTGGGCGACCCCTGGACTACCTCGGCGATGGCCGGGGCGTTGTACGACCAGAGGCCGAGCAACGTGTCAAGGTTGGGGTCGCGGGTCACGGCGGTCTGGACGTTGGTCAGGGCCTTGGTATGGTCGCCGCCGTCTTCCCAGGTCTGGCTCTGGCCTTGGGGAAAAGCATCGCCTGCTCCCAGGAAGAAGCCGTCGCGGCGATCTCGGGCGTTGGCGGCGGCGGCGGTGCCGACGAAGACGGCGACCTTGCCCCCTTTGGGCCGCAGCAAGGCGGCGGCCTTGCCGGCGGCCTCCCCTGCCTTGACGTTGTTGGTGCCGATGTAGGCCTGGCGGGCGTCGTGGAAGTCCTTGGCCACGTCGGAATCAATGGCGATGACGACCTTGCCGGCCTTCTTCAGTTCGCGCATGGCGTCGATCACGCCGGGGGCGTCGGCCTCAATCACCGAGACGGCGACCCCCTGAATGCCTGGCAGGGTCAGGGCTTCTCGAAGGCGGTCAACCTGCCCCTGGGTGTCGCCGTTGTTGCGTCTGAGCTGGACCTGGCAGCCGAACTCCTTGCCGCCGTCGTCCATCCCTTTCTCAACTGCGTTCCACCAGTCGGCGTTGCTGTTGGTGATGAAGAGGAGCTTCGGCCCCGCACCTTGGTCGCGACCTGCCTCGGGGCCGGTGCCTGCCGGGCCGCCGCCACATCCGGCCCAAAGCGGCAACAGCAAGCCCGTCAAGGCCCAGAAGACCCAACACCGCGTCGGTCGCCGCATCAAGGAACCGTCCTCCGTCGTCGATTGAGTCGATGAGTTGAGGGCAAAACAGCCGCCCCGGGAGACCATCTTAATCGGCCGGGACGCCGAGGGGAACAGACCCGTTCCTCTTGAAAATCCCGGCTGTCCAACCGATCATCATTTCTAGAGCGTTGATCGAGCACCAAAGACGAACGCGGCGAACCTTGGCGAGGGGAAGACCTTTGATGCGTTGGACTGACCGGGTTTATGGCGCTTTGACGATTGATGACCCGGACCTGCTCGCCTTGATCGCCTGCCCGACCTTTCAAAGGCTCAAACGGATCCGCCAGGCGGGGCCGTCGGCCTTGCCGTTTCCGTTCAAGACGGTCACGAGGTTTGAGCACAGCCTTGGCGTTTATGCGATTCTGACGAGGCTGGGCGCGGACCGTCGCGAACAGGTGGCGGGCCTCTTGCACGACGTCTCACACACGGCGTTCTCGCATGCCGTTGATTTCGTGTTCGCCTCCGAAGAGCAAGACCATCACGAACGGCTCAAGCCGCTCTTTCTGGACCGAGCCGACCTTGCCGAAGCCATCGGCCGGCTGGGATACGCTCCATCTGACTTTTATGATGATACCATCTACCCGTTGCTCGAACGTCCCTTGCCCTGGCTCTGCGCCGACCGTCTGGATTACTTCTTTCGAGACAGCCTGGCCTGCGGGGTTTCGAGCCTTGCCACCGTGTCGAGGATGCTCAGCCAGTTGACCGTGGCCGACCGCACCATCGCCTTCAAGAGCGTCTCGGTCGCCCGAGAGGCGGCGGCCCTGTTTGCCATCATGAACCGCGACTGGTGGGCCAGCGAGACCGAAGGCTATATCTATAATGAATTCGCCGAGGCCCTGCGCGAAGGGTTCCGGATCGGCGTGCTCAACCAGGACGATTTATTGAGCGACGACGACCACGTCCTGGCCAAGCTTGAACAATCCGGCAACCTCGCGATTCTTGAGACGCTCGACCGCGTCCGACATTTTCGGATCGAGCGCCTTCAAGGGTATACTCCCCGGATCGCTCCCAAGATCCGCTGGCTCGACCCGCCCATCCTGTTTGGTTCCACCTTGCGGCGATTGTCGGACGTGGAATGATCGCTCTGCATTGGGTTTTGTAGGGCGTTTGAAACACGCC
>JBDTIR010000419.1:0-2512 GCA_039936275.1 Isosphaeraceae bacterium
GGGTCTGGGCGGGGTTTACCTCAATCTTGAAGGCCGAGACGGGCAAGGAATCGTCAAGGCCGTTGAGGCCGACGCCCTGTCAGCGACCATTGCAAGGGAACTGACCGGCCTGGTTGACCCTGACCGCCAGAAGGTCGCCGTCCGTGAGGTCAAGACCCGCGCCGAGCTTTACTCAGGGCCGTTCGCTCATGAGTCGCCCGACCTGGTCGTCCACTTCGCGGCGGGCTACCGGGTGTCTTGGGGGGCGTCCTTGGGGGGCGTCGGCGATGGGCATTTTGAAGACAACGTCAAGAAGTGGAGCGGAGATCATATCATTGATCCCGCCCTGGTGCCGGGCGTGTTGGCGATGAACCGGGGGTTCCGAACCGACGGGGCGAGACTCATCGACCTGGCGCCGACGATCCTCGATGCGCTCGGCGTTCCGAACGAACCACCCATGGAAGGGAGTTCGCTGCGATCATGAAGACACTCGTTATCGGTCTCGACTGCGCCGCGCCTGAGCTTTTGTTTGGCGACGACCGGCTTGTCAATCTCCGTCGCTTGATGGAAGGGGGCCTTTACGGTCGCCTGGAAAGCATCGTGCCGCCGATCACCGTGCCGGCCTGGATGTGCATGAGCACCGGCCAGGACCCCGGCTCGCTCGGCGTCTATGGTTTCCGCAATCGCCTGAACCACACCTATGACGGGCTCGGGGTCGTCAACTCCCGGTCGATCACCGACCTGGCGATCTGGGATCAGGTCGCCCGCGAAGGCAAGCGATCGACCGTCATCGGCGTCCCGCCCAACGCCCCTCCGCGCAAGGTCAACGGCGTCTCGGTCGGCTGCTTCCTGACCCCGGATACGACCCGAGACGCCTTCACCCACCCGGCCGAGGCCACGCTTGAAATCAACGACTTGGTCGGTCATTATCCGGTAGACGTCACCGGGTTCCGCACCAATGACAAAGGCCGGCTTCTCAAAGACATTCACGTGATGACCCGCAAGCATTTTCAGGTCGTCCGCCACTTCCTCAAGCGAGACGACTGGGACCACTTCCAGTTCGTCGAGATCGGCCTGGACCGGCTCCACCACGGTTTCTGGAAATACCACGACCCGTTGCACGTCCTCCATGAGCCAGACAGCCCCTATGGCGAAGTGATCCGGGACTATTACCGGATCCTCGACGACGAGGTCGGCAGCCTCCTGGAATTGTTGACCGAGGACACGACGATCCTGGTCGCTTCTGACCACGGAGCGCGTCGGCTCGACGGCGGGTTTTGCGTCAATGAATGGCTGATCCGCGAAGGTTTGCTTGTCCTGAACCATTATCCAGAGACAATCACGCCGTTCGCCCGTCTGGATGTGAACTGGGACCGGACCCTGGCCTGGAGCGAAGGGGGGTACTACGCCCGCCTGTTCCTCAACGTCAAAGGGCGCGAGCCTCGCGGCCTGATTGAACCGGCTGATTATGAACGGGTGCGATCCGAGGTCAAGGCACGCCTGGAAGCCACGGTTGATCCGGAAGGGCACCCCTTGGGGACGTTGGTGTTCCGGCCTGAAGAGGTCTATCGAGAGACGCGAAACGTGGCCCCCGACCTGATCGTCCACTTTGGCGCCCTGGCCTGGCGTTCGATCGGCGGCGTGGGCTATCCGACTATTCATGTTCAAGAGAACGACACCGGCCCGGACGACTGCAACCACGCCCAGCATGGGGCGTTCATCCTGGCCGGATCAGGCGTGCCGGCCGCTGGGGAAGTCGAGGGTGCCCACTTGCTCGACGTCGCGCCGACCCTGCTGGAACTGGGCGGATACGACGTCCCCGGCTCAATGCGAGGCCGTTCCCTGGTCTCCGGCCTGGCCACGGCGGGTTCGGTCGCCTCGGGCTATTCGGTGGATGACGAGGCGATCGTGCGCGATCGGCTCAGCGGGCTCGGCTACATCGGCTAAGTCATCGACGTCGGCCCGGTTCGCGGCCTTTTTTCCGGTTTGGACGACGATCAAAGAGGGAGCGGAGGGTTTGACCGCGAGTCGGCCCGCGTCCCGGCTTGATCGGCTTTCCCCCTCGATCTCGGAGTCTCGGCAAATGACGACGGCCACGAACACGACCAGCGCCGCCGGACCTTCGCTCGAACCGCAAGAGCGGCCCTCGATCGGTGCAGGTGTGCTTTCGATCTTCATCATGTCAGCATGGTTCGGGGTGATGACCGGCTTGCTGGAGTTGGCGGTCCTGGTCATCTGGCAGCAGGTCAAGAGTTCAGCGGTGCTCGGGGTGCTTCAGGTCAACCGTCACTTCCCCTGGATGATCCCCGTGGCCTCCTTGGCGGTCTTCCTGGCTTGCGGCTTCCCCTTGGCCTTGCTGGCCTGCGTGCGGCCGAAATTGGCCCGCAAAGTTGGTGCGGTCGTCTTCGGGGCCTTGTCGCTGTTCGCCCTCCTGAAACTGGTGCCGGGGCTGTACACGGCGGCGGCGGCGGCCCTGGCCCTGGGCGTCGCCCACCGGGTCGCCCGTCGGATCGATCGCCAAGGCTGGAACCTT
>JBDTIR010000420.1:0-16817 GCA_039936275.1 Isosphaeraceae bacterium
TCTATCTGGAACCGACCGACTACAGCCCGACGATTCACACCAACTCGTTGAAGATTGAAATTTCAGCACAAGGCGACTCAGCGGCTGCGCCCAGGGTCTTTGAACTGCGCACTTATCACACCAGCCCTGGCAAGCTTGACAACCTGAATAAGCGGTTCAAGGACGACACGATCCGGATCTTCAACCAGCACATGATGACCTCGATCGCCTACTTTACCCCTCAGGACGACGACCAAGGGAGTAAGAACACGTTGGTTTACTTCCTGGCCTTCCCCAACAGGGACGCGGCCAAGGTAAGCTGGCAAGACTTCCGCGACGACCCCAACTGGCAGAAGGTCAAGGCCGACAGCGAGGCCGACGGCATCCCCCTGGCGGCCAAGGTCGAGTCAATCTATCTGGAACCGACTGACGTCAGCCCCTTGAAGTAAACCCCACCAAATGGACTGAGAACCAAAAGGAACCGTCCCAATGGCCGCAAACGTCGATGAGCCGGAGATTGGTCCGGAAGAGGTTCGCGCCGCGATGGATCGGCTGGCCCCCTGGGTACACAGGACGCCGGTCTTGACCTCGCGCACGCTCGACGATCGTTGCGGCGGGGCGGTCTTCTTCAAGTGTGAGAACCTTCAGCGCGTCGGGGCGTTCAAGTTTCGAGGGGCGATCAACGCCGTGCTCCAACTGAACGATGCGGAACGCGCCCAGGGGGTCGTCACCCATTCGTCAGGCAACCATGCGCAGGCCCTGGCCTTGGCCGGTCAACTGGTCGGCGTGCCGGTCTGCATTGTCATGCCCAGCACCGCGCCCGAGGTCAAGCGGGCCGCCACCAAGGGCTACGGCGCAAACGTCGTTTCGTGTGAGCCAACCCTCGCCGACCGCGAGGCGACCGTGGCCCGCCTGATCGCCGAACATGGTTATACCCTGATCCATCCGTTTGACGACTGGCGGGTGATCGCCGGCCAGGGGACCGCCGCCCTGGAGCTGCTCGACCAGGCCGGAGACCTCGACCTGATCGTCACCCCTTGCGGCGGCGGCGGCCTCTTGGCAGGCACCTGCCTCGCGGTCCAGGGGCGATCGCCGAGTACCAGGGTCGTCGGCGTCGAGCCGAAAGCGGCCGACGACGCCCGACGCTCCTTGGCCGCCGGCAAAATCCTCCCTTCGGGCGACCCGCGCACCATCGCCGACGGCCTGCGGACCTCGCTCGGCGTCCGAGGGTTCTCGGTGATCCGAAAGTACGTTGATTCGATCGTCACGGCTGACGACGCCTCGATTCTCGCCGCGATGCGGTTCCTCTGGGAGCGGCTCAAACTGATCGTCGAGCCCTCCGGTTCCGTCCCCCTGGCCCCGATCCTCAACGGCGGCCTCGACGTCCACGGCCTCCGCGTCGGCGTCATCCTCTCCGGCGGCAACGTCGATCTGGAGCCGATGTTCCAGGCGCTGGCGGCGAAGTGGGCCTGAAGGTTCCGAGACGCCGACTTCCTGTAGGTAAGAATAAACCGATTCGCCAGACATACTTCTTGTCATAAGCGTCGGGATCGGTCACGATGGTAATGGGTATCAATAGGCGCGAGAATGTCTCTCGCCGACCGACCCGTTCCGTTCGATCAAAAAGGCTCAACGTCGAGCCGACCAAGAGCCTAACGACGAGGTAACCCGACCATGTCTGCGATCGCCGAACAGATCGTTGCGCCGCTCAAGAAAGTCGTCAGTGACAAGCAAATGGCCGCCAACAAGGCCAACGCACAGAAAAGCACAGGGCCGCGCACTGCTCAAGGCAAGGCGTCGTCCCGCCGCAACGCCGTCAAAGGGGGCCTGACCGGCGACGGTATCGTCATGCCCGAAGACCTGGAAGCCGAGGTCCAGGCCGAGATTACCATCTTCGCCGCCAGGTTTCAGCCGACCGACGACTACGAACATCGCCTGATCCGGCAGGCCGCCGTCGGCAGCGTCCGGTTTGATCGGCTGCAAAAGGCACAGGACGCCAGGCTCGCCTTGCATCGGACCACGGCAACCCGGACCTGGGACGAAACTCGCGCCGCAGAGGTCCTGGAACTTGCCGACTTGCTGATGGATGATCCGGCCGAGGCGACCCGACGTCTGCAACGCACCGCCGAAGGATGTGATTACCTCTGGGACGCCTGGGATGATCTCAAGACCAGGCTCGACGACGTCGGCGAATGGGACGACGACAAGTTGGCTTTCGCCTTGCGCCTGCTCGGCTGGTCGACCTTGCCAAACGTTCTTGACAATGATCCGGCCGCCATTCTGGCTGGTGTGGCCCTGGGCGTCCGCGACGATCGGTCGGCATTCGCCAGGTTCCTCGAACTGACGCCCGACCAGTTGGATACCCACGCCCCCTTATTTGAAGACTGTCAAACGAGGCTTACAGACATTATTGTTGAAGAGATGGACCGCCTTCGTACCCTTGCCGATCAGCTCTGGGACCGCTACGACGCCCCCGACCGCGCCGGGGCAAGTCAGCGCGCCTGGGTCGATACCAGCCTCGAAGGCCAGCGGCTCTACCGTTATGATCGCGACGCCACCCGCCTGATCGACCGCTCCCTGCGCGAGCTTGAGACCCGCCGCAAGGCCGACGACCTGCACCCTGCCCCCACCAAGACCGCCGCCAGGCAAATCGAACCCAAACCCGCCGCGCCGACTAAATCAAACTGGAAAGGGGCGCCGGGCGCTGAGGGTTATCAGAAAATGGCACAAGACGCCCTGGCGCAAAACAAACCCATTCTCGCCTCGTTGTTCAGCGCGATCGGCGCTCGGTACATTCCCGATCACGAGCCCGATCTGACCCTCGAATCGCCGGTTTGAGTGCTTGTTCTGAGTATTCGTTCAGGTGGCTGAACTGTGCCGGACCACCGGCCCCGTTCGCGGTGCGCGCCGGGTTGAACGATTGACTCAAAGGAGTCACGGAGAATAAGGAACAAAATACGAAAGGAAATGGATTTGACTTGTTCAGCGCTCGATCAATTTGATTCGGTCGGATGTGGTTCGCCAATGGATTCTGGCGGATCAGCCGAGGGCGGCTGGGTCACACCATCTGCATGTTGGGACAGCCGCCCCCGACTGTCACGGTTCCGCCAGAAATTGGTTGACGCATTCGTTGCGTGTTGAAAAACCACCCAAGCCGAATCGAAACTGTTGCCGAGGGCATGTCGTGTCTTGTACGATGCCAGTTGGAAGACGAGGCGAGGCTGAGGCCCGTTTCGCGACGGAGACCGATCCTGTTTCTGGGTTGGGGCCGATTGCCGACGCCTTCGATCGACCAAACGGCCGCTTGCCAGATGACTCTCGGGCGTTCCCTCAGGCCCTCGCGAAAGATAAAGGACCGCGCCGTGCGACGACTTCCTCAACATCTCTCTCCGCTCGGCGCCGTCTTGTCCGCGTGCGGCGGGGTCGTTTTGATTCTCTCCATGGCGACCGCCGCCCAGGCTCAAGGGGCCAGCGCGGCCCTCGCCAAAAAAGCCGGGAAGCCGGCGAAACCGTTGCTCCCCTTGACACGATACGCCCCCCACGACGGCCTCTTGGTCTACGCCGAGGTGGACGGCCTTGATGCGCACGCCGACGCCTGGAAAGGCACCGCCGCGTTCCAGCTCCTGAACGAGACCCCTGCGGGCCTGATGCTCGAAGACGCTCTGGCCAAGTCAATCGACCAGCTCAAGAAGTCCAGGCCCGAGCCGAAACTGACCGGTGCCGAGACGATCGATCTGGTCAAGCACATCCTCCACAAAGGTGCGCTCTCGGCCACGTTCCTCAAAGCCACGCCCGGGACCGGCCGTCCCGACGTCAGTGTTCAGGTCCTCCGGGGCGCTGGCCGCAAGGAGTCTCGGCCCCTGGCCGCCCGGTTCGTGGGCGTGATGATGGGGGCCGACGCCAAAGCCTCGCAGGTGGCAGCCAAGCCCGGCGGCCGTCGGATCGTTCACGTTCCCAACAAGCCGCAACCCTGGTCGTGGTGGATCGAAAAGAATGAAGACCTGGTGATCGTCCCCGGCCCTGCCGAGAATGCGGACCACGTTCTTGAGGTCATCGACGGCAAGCGGCCCAACGTCAACGACTTGCCGGCCAGGGTCGCCCTCACCTCGCCCGAACACGGATTTCAGCCGGTTATCGCCGCGTTTCTGGACTTCGACGCGATCCCGAAAGGCACCTCCACCGCCCTCGGCGATGTCATCGCCAGGCTCGATCTCAAGGGGATCAAACACGCGGATTTCAGGTGGGGGATTCACGACAAGGCCCTGATGAGTGTTACCAGGATCACCGCCCCCTCGCCCAGAGAAGGGACGCTCGCCCTCCTCGGTGAGCCTGGCTTCAGCGTGGCGACCATGCCGCCTATTCCCAAGGACGTCCAGAACTTCACGGTGGTCTCGACCAGCCCGAGGACCGCCTACGAACAGTTCGTCGCCAAGGCCAAAACCAACGCCCCGCCGTTGGTCGAGGCGCTCGACGACTTCGAAGCATCCGTCAAGGAGGAAACCCGTCAGCGGTTCCGCGAGGACGTGCTCGGCAGGCTCGGACCCAAGCTCGCCTTCTTCCTCATGCCCGATCAGGCCGCGACCAAGTCCGCCGCCAAACCCCCGAGCGCCGATGGATCTAACCCGCTGGTGGCCATTTTGAACGCCATGCCGCAAGTCCCCAGGTTCACCCTTTTGATCGAGATGTCCGACCCGGTTCGGTTCGGTAAGTCAGTCGACGAGCTTCTTTATATGGCGAATCGCCGCATGAAGTCCGCGCTCAACCCGCCGGAAGACGACTCCGACGACGCGAAAGCGAAGGCGAAGAAGGAATCCGGTCAGTCCGGCGACAAAAAGAAAAAGAAGGAGGTGCCGGCCCCCGAGTTCCGTCGGTCAGGTTCCGAGCCAAAAATGTTCACGCTTTACCTGCCGCCGCAATTCGGCGCATTTATCAGTGCGCGGCCGGCGATCGCGGTCGGGAAAACGTATCTGGCCATCGCCAGCACGCCCGACCTGGCCCGGCAAGCCCTGACCCTGGAAGCCGCGGATAAGGCAAACGACCGCTGGACGCCCCAAGGGGCCGCGGCCGAGACCCTGGGTCAGTCGGATCAGGGGATGATCTTCCTTCGGGTCTCCGACCCGTCCGCCACCCTGCCGGCTACGCTGGTCAATTTGCCGGCGACGCTTCAGAAGTCTCTGGAGCCCGTCGCGAAACCCAAGGGCTCAACCCCCGGCTTTGGAGCGTCTGGACCAGGTTCGTCCCCCATGCTCACCGCCGACATGGGCATGCTTCCTGGTGATTCCGGTTCGAGCGGCGGCCCCTCGGCCCCGAACGCCGCCGCAGCCTCGCAGAAGGCCGGCGCGGCCAAGGTCCCCACGCCCGACGCCTTGCGCAAACACCTTTTCCCCGGCGAGACAGTCATGGTTTCCGACGAGACCGAGATTCGACTCACCACGCGATCGGCGTTTCCGAACCTTAACCCAACTCTCTTGACTCAGGCCCTGAGGCAGTTGAACGGACAGCTCAATCCCCCACAAGTTGCGCCGGATACCGGAGGGGCAGGCTCGCCGACGCCCCCATAAGTTTAAGTCGCTCAAACACGCCGCCTGGCGGCAAAAAAAGGCCGTCCGGTGGGTTCCCGACCGTTCCGAAACACGTCGCATGACCGTTGGCCATTCCAACGGTTGGTTCTCTCCGCGAACGTGAGCTGGGGCCTCCGCCTCAATCCAAATGGGCGGGGTCGCCACGGTGCTTTGATTGTTCCGCTAGCGATGGGAGGCGAATCGATGGAGTTCGTCCACGAAGTGTCCGCCCGCCTTGAGAACAAGCCCGGCCGCCTGGCCAAAATCTGCGCGGCCCTGGCGCATGAGAAGGTCAACATTCGTGCCCTGTCCATCATGGACACCAGCGAACGCAGCGTCTTGCGCATGGTCGTCGATCAGGTCGAGCCGACCCACAAGGTCTTGACCTCGTTGGGGGCCGAATTCGAAGGGCGCGACGTTCTCGCCGTCGAGATGGACGACCGCCCTGGTGCCTTGACGCGGTTCCTGGAACGTCTGGCCGAGGACCACATCAACATCGAGTACGCCTATGTCTCGGGCGCCTCGACCCCCGGCCGTTCACTGGGGATCTTTCACACGTCCAACCCCAAGCGCGCCTTGCAGGTCCTGAGCGACGTCTCGTCCAACGGCTCGACCCAGAATCCCGGCCGTCGCCCCTTGCACTCGCGCTGATCGTGGGCGCTTCGGCCGCTCGTTCTGAAACGTCTCCCTCGACGCCGCCTATTTCTTTGGGGAAGCCCGGGTGATTGGCGGCGTCCATGAATCACCATAATGATTACTCGGATTTTAATGTGTATAAGTGTTTTAATTAAATGTAAACAACATAAACTTGTCAAAAGACACACCCGCCGGGGCTTGGTCCCCACGTCACATGGACGCCAGGCGACGTGAGACCCCGACGGGCGTGAGTTCCACTTGGGTTTCTATCAGATCAAGATCTGGTTATTTAGTCGCGGCCCGGGTTGGAGAGGTCTTGAGCCGATGGTTTGACAGTTCAAGCTCTCTGACCGACGTCTTGCCGTCTTCGGACTTGACTTGCATGTGGGTCTTCGGCAGGTCGAGGCGACCGACGCGGGTCCAGGTGGCGTGGAAGGTCTCGACCTTTTTCAGCTCGTTCGTCGTGTTGTCCCAGTAGCCCACGGTGTAGGCGAGCGGAAGAAGCTTCCCCTCGGCGTTCTTCTGGTTCGCGAGAATCCGGTCCGAGAAGTGGTTGTCCTTCGACCTCCGGTTGACTTCGCGGATCTCGTCCCCCTTGATCCGATAGGCGGACCCCATCGCACCGTCGGGGAGCTTGATGAGCCGACCGAGGGGATGGTCGTTCTCCGGTTCAAGGAAGCTGGCCCCCGGTTCGAGCTGGGTCGGCCCGTTCAGGCCACGATGCATCACGATCGACCGAAGCTGCGACTTCGCCCAGTCCTTCGCCGGGCCGCTCGGCAGGTCGAGGGTCAGCGCCCCGTCCTCGGAGACGTCGACGGTTCCATGAACGGCCTTGTCATCCATTCTCACGGTGAGGTCGGCGGTGAACCCGGGGAAGTCCGGTCCCCAGTTGGCTCGGGAGTCGTGGGCGCGCTGGAGCACCTGATCGGCCGATTCGGACCCTTTGTCGGCCTTGGTCGAAGAGTCGGAAGCATTGACGGTCAGCGTGGCATAGTGGCGGACTTCGGTATAGTCGCGACCGTCGCGAGACCCCGGGGTGTTCTCGACAACCTTGAGCAAGAGCGTCGTTCCGTTGTTCAAGTCCGCAACCGGCACGTCCCCCTGGTCATTGGTCTGAACCTCGCGGGGTTCGCCCTCATCAGGAGCAACCTTGACCGTCGCATTCGCAATCCCTTTGCCGCGCCAGAGGGCCCGGACGATCGGAGTTTTGCCGGTCTCGGCAAGCCAGACGAGCCGAGGGTGATCGGCGGCCTCGCCAGAGGCGCCGTCGGTCGCCTGGGGCGTCGCTTGAGTCCTTGCCGCATATTGAAGCAGGAACGCAGGGCCTCGCTTGGTCACGACGCCGTAATCGCAGACTGCGTCAATGGCGTTCGGTCGGGGTTCGGGAAGGGCGGCCTCAAGGCAATCGTCCGCCTTCGAGACCTTCAGCGCCTTGCCGTCGGCCCAGAGTTTCGTGTTCTCGATCCGGCCGATCAGCTCCGCCTCTCCCGAGTCTGGAACTTCGCCGAACGTGACGCGGGCTCCTTGACAGCAGCAGGCCGAAGGGTCGGCCGTCACCCAAAGAAAGTGGGCCTCCGCGAATTCCGAAACGGCCAAGGGGGCAAGCAAAACAACGGTCAACATCAGTAGACGTCTCATCGGTTCAAGCTCCTTGAGATCAAGGTTGCAGGTTCAAGGACCAGGGGACAACTCTCAGCGAGAGGCGGTGGTGAATGGCGAGTCGCGGCCGAGAATGGGCATCATCGGCTGCTCGGCTAGGTTCTGACGGATGCTCAGGTCGCCCGCGTCCTCAAGCGGAAGCTCGGCCGCCTGGGATATTGTAATCGTTTTCGGGACGGCCGGCCCCGGATCCGATCCACCGCAGCCGGCCAGGATCGACAGTGAAAGCGCAGGGAGTGCGCAGAGTCGAACACGCATTGGTGTTTCTCTTTCAATGTTGTTAGAAATCATCAAGACTAAGAACTTCCGCGCCCGCTCTCGTGGAGAGCGCCTGGTAGATCCCTTGGTTGATGGAGCCTTTAAGAAAGTGAACGCTGCCGTCGGCGAACACGAAATTGGCCCCGCCGGGGTGCTGGCTCCGAAAACTCGTGATCGCGCTCGCCTCTCGGTAGTCGGGTCGGCTCCCCGCGCCGAAGTACTCGTGGCTGTTGAATGGGCCGAAGGTGGAAAAGCTGCCCGAGGCGGGATAGCCGTCCGACCAGACGCCGTTGCCGCCCCGAAGCTGGCCGTCGCGAGGGTCTGGAGCACTGAACTGATAGTTCTTCAAGGCGTAGTCTTGCTCACCCACGCTGAAGGTCTGAGAGGTCCCATCCGTGATGCTCTGAATCCCCACCGGACCAACGCCAACCACGGCGAGGCCGGGCCCTGGCGTCTCTTCGTTGGGAATGAGGACGCCGTCAGGTGTCCCATAACGACCCGTATTGCTCCAGGCCCAGGCGTATCGAGAGCCGCTCGACATCGCGTAGCTCGCAGGCGCGGCAAAGTCATTGTGGGCGGGGTCCGGCTTCGGCCTGGGAAGGGTCATCGTCGGGCAAAGATAGGCCGAGATTCGAGCAGACGTCGCGGTGGTGTTTGCCGGTTCAGTATTGTTCAGGTCGAGATTGTAACTCGCGAACAACGGTTGCTGCTCAATGTAAGGCAAGATCGCCGTGAACGCCGTGAAATAGGCCGTCTGCACCGAGGACCATGAATTCATCGACGCGGGGAAGACGCCGTTGGCGTCGTGGTAGTTCTGGAGGCCAAGGCCGATCTGCTTGAGATGGTTGACACACTGGGCCCGACGCCCCGCCTCTCGGGCCGCTTGAACGGCCGGCAGCAACAAGGCGATTAACACTCCGATGATCGCGATCACCACCAACAACTCGATCAGCGTGAAGCCGCGCGTCTCAATACGGGTCCGCACAGAACCTCCTCCATGTCAGGAGCTTGCGCCGATTCGGCGGGACCAGAACCGAATCGGTGAGACTGACTTTTTGCAATTGAGATTCAGTCTCAACCACATGACGACTGAGTATAAAGACCCTCGTTCGAGAGTCAATAGGTTTGTGAAAAAAAATTCAAGGTTCGGATGACGTTGAACCTTGGAAGGGGCGGCGTCGCCCCGATTAAGGGTTCTAATCAACGTAATATAATTTATTTTAGAACATGGTTTTAATCGTCATGTTTCATTTCTTCTTCCTCATCGCATTTCACGCAGTTCAGATCCATGCCGAGCCGGCTGCGACGGCCCTCGGGCGTCACGACCCATTCACGATTCATCCAGGGGGGTTGGTGTCGGACGTGCTGGGGGTGGCCGCACTCCAGGTCGGCCACCCAGTGTCCTTCGTCGTCCTGATGATAGTCCATGATCTTACGTTGCATGATTTGACTGATCCTTTCTCGTTCAACCCAAGGGCCGCGTTGTTCCAATCAACTGCAAGTATGCCCGACGGCGCGTCTCGACTTCCAGAGGTCAAGGTCTCGGACGCCGTCCTTTGTTGGGGGGGCGGGCCGCTTCACTTCCCAAGGGGTTCGACCGGACGTCCGGGGTCTGGTACGGTTGAGTCGAAGTCCGTTGGACCGACCGCGAACAGGCGTCAACGTGTCGGAGGCTTGGCCAATGATCGAAGTAACAAGGTGGATCGCCGTCGGCCTGATTCTCGTGATGAGCGCTCGGGAGACGCCCGCCGCTCCGGCCCGGGAGGTCAAGCTGCTTGACCGCAAGCCTGATCCGCATGGTGCGCCGAGACCGGCCAGAATGGCCCGGGACGTCCCCTTGGGGACGAGCCTCTATCTGGAACTCGACCCGGGCTCAGACGCGAAGACCGACACGATTGACCCGGATTCGGTTGTGATTCAGATTCAGGTCGAAGGGGGTGAGCCTCGCGAGTTGCTCGGGCTTGGGCAGCGGTTCGCCAAAGGCGTCTCGGGCTGGCTGAGGCCGAAGGGGGGCCTTCTCGGCGGCGGCCCCTTGGCGATTTATCTGGAACCCGGCTCCGACCTGACCCCCGCGACCAAATACACCGCGAGGGTCAAGGCCCGATCTCGCGAGGGGGCCGTCTTGCCTGACGCCAAAGGGGCCTGGAGCTTCACTACCGAGGAGGCCCCTCGCGTTCACCCGATCACGTTCCCCCTGGACCTGAACGCCAAGGCGGTCCATTGGCGAGGGGCCTTCTTCTCCGGGTTCGGCAACATCAGCTTCTGCACCAAAAAGGAATCGTTCGGTTCAACGTATGAACTGATGGACGAAGCCCGCAAAGACAACCCGGCGGCCTGGAGCCTTCAGCGCGACTTCTGGATGACCGGCACCGACTTTCGACCGGCTGGTTTCGCCGATTCCAGCCTGCCCAACATCGTCCGCGAGCGCGAGACCCGACGGATCACCGCAATCGAACCGCAAGATCAAGGGGTCTTGCTTCACCTCGACGACGTCTTCGGCGGTGAGCAATATGGCGTCAAGCCAGGCCAGCCGATCGCCGACGACTTCCACCCGGACGATGAGGTGCTTATCGCCGACGGCGTCCACGACGCGAGGGCCAAGGTCATCAAGGCCGACAACGCGGCGAAGACCGTCCTGGTCAGTTCATTCGCCACGCCTGAAGGCGGCTGGAACCTGGAATACGTGGCCCCGTTGCCGACCCGGGACGACCCGGACGCCCCTGGCCTGTTCCCTCCAGGAGGCGGCTATCTCCGCAAGTTCAATCCGCACGGCACCCCGTGTTACTACTGGGGCAGGCTCGACAAGGAATGGGACATGGCCCACCGCCGGTTTGGCCGCCGACTCTTGCCGAACTTCACTGACGCCACCGGCGACCTCTCCCGAGACGGCCGGAGCTGGACCACCGTCAAGGACTATGCGCAGTGGCACGAAGTGGCTGGCGTAATTGCGGGACATATCATTGACCGTTATGGCGATGACTCCTTGACGTTCGTCTGGAGCATCTTCAATGAGCCAGACCTTGGCGCCTTGTTCTGGCGGGCCGACTGGGACGAATTGCAGCGCTATTACGACTACACGACCGACGCCATTCTTCGCGCCTTCGAGAATCGCGGCTACGACTCGTCGAAGGTGTTCATCGGTGGGCTCGAACTGGGCGGGATCTTCGGCGTCCACCTGAAGCTGACCGAGTTTCTCGCCCACTGCTCGCCCAAAGCCCAGGCCAAGGGGGCCCTGCCGCTTAACGCCGCGTTCGCCGACAAACGGCTCGACGGCAAGCGATCGAAGCGCGTCGAATCCCTCTGCAAAGCCAACGAGGGCAAGGGGAGCCCTTGCGACTTCGTCTCAATTCACTCCTACAACCGCTCGGAGTTGATGGCCGCCAAGTTAATCCGCGCCAAGGAAATCGCCCTGGAGATTGACCCCGAATATTACCGCGACCTCTGGGTCAACTCGCATGAGTCGTGCCCGGATTGGATGCCGCCGCCGGACAAAGGAGCGGCCGACAGCTATCTTAGCAACGGCTACTTCCCGACCTGGTGCGTTGACGTCGCGAGCCGACAGTTGCACCGGGCCGCCCAGGACCCTCGCTTTGGCTTTGGCGAGTCAATCCTGACCATCTGGCCGCCAAATCAGAACTTTGGCGGGCTCAACGCGATGACGCGCACCTTGCACGCCGACGACGACGGCGACGGCCGGGCCGATCGCGAGGTCACGATCCCGATGCAGATCTTTCATGTCTTGAATTACCTTTCCAGGATGAGTGAGCACTACTGGACTTTTCCGGATCAAACCATCGGCGGACATGTTGTCAGCGGGTTCGCGTCGCGAGTGGGCGACGCCGTACAAGTCCTTCTCTACACGCATCATGAACAAGACACCCAGGCGCGATCGAAGGCCGAGTTTGAGATCGAGCTCGACGTCAAGGGCCTGGACTGGGCGCGGACCAGGGTCCAGGAATTCCGGTTCGACGCCGACCACAATTCGTATTACCGCCCGGGCGCTGAACTGCGTGATCGAGCCGAGACCTGGCAAGACAATCCGGCCAAACTCGATCCCGCGATCCAAGCCTTGAGCGTGGACGATCCGCCCGACCAACTCGAAGCGCTGCGGACCCTCGACGCGCTTGGTCCAGCGGCCAGAGCGGCCCTGCCCGCGATTTTTCAACTCCTGGGCAAGTCCCGGGACGTCGACGTCCTCGCCTCGGCCCGTGCGACCATCAAGCGGATCATTGCACCGTCGGCCTACCCTCGCGCCGAGGTCGAACGCATCGAGAAACTGGCCGAATGCCGCCCCACGGCTTCGACGGTTCATTCCCTCAATGCCGACGGCCGTTTGACGCTCAAGGCCCGAGTGGCCGGCAACGGTCTGAATATCCTGATCCTTGAGGAGGATGCGAAGGCCAAGGCCGGACGGTCTTCGAACTGAGAGGCTATCCGAGACGTGAAACATATGTAGGACTTACCGATTTAGGTGGCTTGTTATCATCATCCCGAACGTCGTTTTGACGATCCAACGCGAAGCGATCGAGCAACGAAAACCAAGAGGAGCCCGCGCCATGAAGTTCCGCGCTGGAGTTGGCCTGGTGTGCCTTGTCCCGTTGGTCCTTGCGGGCCGAGTTCAAGGGGACGAACCCCCTGAGACGAAGGTCTTCCGTGCGGGAGCGGTCGCCATTGACGTCTCACCAAAAACCTTGCCGGTGATCGTCAACGGCGGGTTCCTGGAGAAGCGAACCGACAAGGTCAATGACGCCCCTCACGCCCGTTGCCTGGTGCTTGACGACGGCAAGACCCGCATCGCCATTGTGGTCGTCGATAGCTGCATGGTCCCCCGAGACCTGCTCGACCGCGCCAAGGGGTTGGCCAGCAAAGCGACCGGAATTCCGGTGGAACGAATGCTGATTTCGGCAACTCATACCCATTCGGCCCCGTCGTCGATGGGAGCGCTCGGTTCCGCGGCGGATGAAGATTACGTCGCGTTCTTGCCTGGAAAGATCGCCGAGGGTATTGAAAAAGCAGTTGCGGCCTTGACCCCTGCGAAGATCGGTTGGGGCGTGATCGACGCCGTCGATCAGACCCACTGCCGGCGCTGGATTCGAAGGCCGGATCGGATCATCAAAGACCCATTTGGTGATTTGACCGTGCGGGCCAACATGCATCCCGGGTTCCAGAACCCCGACACGATCGGCCCGTCCGGACCGAGCGATCCCGGCCTGTCGATCGTGTCGGTGCAGTCGCTCGACGGGAAACCGTTGGCGCTCCTGGCCAATTTCTCGATGCACTACGTCGGCGCGTCGCCGGTTTCCGCCGATTATTACGGCCGGTTCGCCGAACGGATCAAAACCTTGCTCGGCGGCGACGATGGATTTGTCGGAATCATGTCACAGGGGACCAGCGGCGATCAGCAATGGATGGACTACGGCGCACCGACGCAAAAGACGGATATTGACACCTATGCCGATACCATGGCGCACCTCGCTCTCGATACATGTAAAGGAATCAAATATCAAAGTTGGGTCCCGTTGACGATGGCCGAGCGCACCCTGACCTTGCGCCGGCGGGTCCCCGATGAAAAACGCCTGGCCTGGGCCCGGCCGATCGTCGAGGCGATGGGCGACCGCCCTCCCAAGGATCAACAGGAGGTCTACGCCTTCGAAGCGGTCGACTTGCACGAGCATCCCGAACGCGAATTGAAGCTGCAAGCATTGCAAATCGGCGACCTTGGAATCGCGGCGATCCCCGACGAGGTTTATGCCTTGACCGGGTTGAAGATCAAGGCGCGTAGTCCTTTGGAATCGACATTCACCATCGAATTGGCTAATGGATCCGAAGGATATATACCTCCTCCAGAACAACACGTTCTCGGTGGATACACCACCTGGCCGGCGCGCACGGCAGGGCTGGAAGTGCAGGCGGAGCCGAAGATTGTCGAGGTGGTGCTCTCGCTTTTGGAGCAGGTTTCCGGCCGTCCTCGCCGAACGCCTGACGCTGCAAACGGGCCGTATGCGCAGGCTGTTTTGCAGGCGAAACCCCTGGCCTACTGGCGGTTGAGTGAGATGGACGGCTCAACCGCGAACGACGAAACCGGCCAGGGGCATGAGGCAAACTATCGAGATGGAATCGCATTCGCACTGGAAGGCCCGCAATCCCCCGGGTTCTCGGGTCCAGGGGTCGTCAACCGCTCGGCACATCTCGCGGGAGGCTGGTTGAGTGCGAAATTGCCGGCCCCGGGCGCGGATTATTCGGTCGAACTCTGGTTCTGGAACGGCTTGCCCAACGACGCCAGGGACGTGACCGGCAACCTCGTCGCTCTTGGGAATTTCGCATTGGGGATCGGCGGGAAATCCGGGTCTCAAGGGCGTCTGTTCGTCTCGAACGCCGAGGCCGACCCGGTCTTGACCGGCAAGACGGAGCTTGCGCCCAAGACCTGGCATCACGTCGCTTTGGTGTGTGCCGGGAAGACGGTCACGGTTTATCTCGACGGCCGGACGGATCCTGAAATCAAAGGGGAGTTGGATCGCGAACCCTCGGACGCGGACCCCGAGGTTTTCATTGGCGGGCGAGGCGACGGGGCCTTCAGTTTTGAAGGGAAGATTGACGAAGTCGCCGTCTATGATCGCTCTTTGGCGGCGAATGACGCCGCTGCGCACGTCAAGGCGGCTGGGTTCTTGCTTGGCCAGTCGTCCGAGACAATCCCCTTGCCCGGCACGACCGCCTTGACCTGGACCGACGACATCGCCTCGCGGATGATCACGGGAATCGATCGGTATTTACTGAGGAAGAACGAAGAATCGGCCAAAGGGCGGGCGAAGTTCTGGAAGCGTGACCTCACTTCGGCAGAGACATACAACGCCTCGATCGAGCCGAACCGCAAACGCCTGGCGCACATCCTTGGCGTGCGTGACCCGAGGGTGAAGCCGGCAACCTTGGAAATTGTGAACCCGGCGGGAATTACCGATCAGCTCGCGTCGATGACCACCGGCAGCGAAGGCACCACGATTTACCAGGTCCGTTGGCCAGCCTTTGGCGACGTCAGCGGCGAAGGGTTGATGCTTGAACCAGACCGATTCAAGTTAAAGGACCGCCTCTGGAATGGCTCGGTGATCGTCCTGCCCGACGCCGATCTAACGCCTGAGGCCGTCGCCGGCCTGACCGAGGGAATCCCTCCGCCGTTCCGGGTGGCGAGGCGGCTCGCCGAGAGCGGATTCCGGGTGATTGTACCGACCTTGATCGACCGTTCGATCAAGCCGCGCAACGGTCGGGCGCAACTGACCAACCGTGAATACCTCCAGCGGTCGGCCTACGAACTGGGCCGGACCCTCGCCGGGTATGAAGTCCAAAAAGTCCTCGCCTTGGTGGACTGGATGGAGCGCGAGGAGAACGCCTTCGGACGCCAGGGGCGGATCGGCGTCTTCGGCTCCGGCGAAGGGGGATTGATCGCCCTGTACGCCTCGGCAATCGATCCGAGGATCAAGGCCGTTTGCGTCAGTGGCGCGTTTGATGATCGCCTGGCGACCTGGCGAGAGCCGGTGGACCGCAACGTCTTCGGCCTCCTTGAGCAGTTCGGCGGCGCGGAACTGGCCGCGATGGTCGCCCCTCGACCTTTGATCGTTGAGGCGTCAAGCTGGCCCGAGGTGACGATTCCCGGCGGTCTCGGCGGCGCTCCTGGCCGCCTGGCCACGCCGAGCCTCGCCGACGTCCGGGCCGAGATCGATCGGGCGCGCGGTCTTGTCAAAGGCTTGACCCCTTCGGCACAGATCAACCTGATCGTCAGCGGCGACGACGGCCATGGTCCTTCCGGCTCCGAACCGGCCTTGAGCGCGTTCATTTCGACCCTGGCCCCCGACGCCAAACTCGCTGACCCTGCCCCCCAAGCCAAGTCCTTGAACGACGACGCCAAAGACCTTGCCAGGCTGATTGACGCCCGACAGGCCCGTCAAGGCCACGAGATCGACCGCCACAATCAAGGGCTCCTGGTCGAAAGTCCCTATGTTCGACAGGAGTTCATGGCGAAGCTCAACCTTAAATCCAATGATGAATTCAAGGTAAGCGCCGAGTGGTATCGTGACTACTTTCGAGACGAGGTCATCGGCCGGTTCGATGAGCCGGTGCTTCCGCCCAACGTCCGATCTCGAAAGGTTTATGATGAGCCAATGTATCGCGGCTATGAAGTGGTGATGGACGTCTTCCCTGATGTGTTCGCCTACGGGGTCCTGCTGGTGCCGAAGAACCTCAAAGACGGCGAGCATCGGCCGGTCGTCGTCTGCCAGCACGGTCTGGAAGGTCGGCCGCAAGACGTGGCCGATCCGAAAGGCCACAACCCGGCGTATAGCCAGTTCGCCATTCAACTGGCGGAGCGCGGGTTCGTCACCTTCTCGCCACAAAACCCCTATATCTTCCATGACCGCTTCCGCACTCTCCAGCGCAAGGCCAACCCGCTCAAGAAGACGCTCTTCTCGATCATCGTGCCGCAGCATCAACAGATGGTGAATTGGCTGAAAACCCTGCCGTTCGTCGATCCCCAACGGATCGCCTTTTATGGCCTGAGCTACGGCGGCAAGGCAGCCATGCGCATCCCCCCTTTGGTTCAAGACTATTGCCTGTCGATCTGCTCGGCCGACTTCAACGACTGGATCGGGAAGAACGTCTCGACGACCGCCCCCCACAGCTACGTGTGGACCGATGAGTACGAGATCTTCGAGTTCGACCTCGGCAACACGTTCAACT
>JBDTIR010000421.1:0-2703 GCA_039936275.1 Isosphaeraceae bacterium
GATGGACCTGAATATCGACGATGACGACCGTTGACCTGATGAACCAATTCAGGCGATTCCAGGTTCCACTTGGTGATAAAATGCATCCATGCGGTGATGCTTCTTGGCACGCCTGCCTACTTCATTCACCGGCGCATTGACATCGTGGTGGATTGGTCTTAAAAAACAAGAGGGAGAAGATTTTTCTCCGATGCGATCCCACGGCTCATCGCGAAGGGGACGCTTCTAAAACCAGTTCGATGACTGACTGATGTTCGAAGAAAGAGCACGTTTCATGGCTCGTCAAAAAAATCGGCCCGATTCGGTGCGGGTGAAGTGCCATCTTTCGGAGCGGATCCGCCAGGTCCGCACAGAATTGTATGGAGAACGAGGGGGTTCTGAGATGGCCCGGCGGCTTGGCCTGCCGGTGCGCACCTGGTACAACTATGAGGCCGGCGTGACCGTTCCCGCCGAGGTCTTGCTGCGGTTCGTTGAACTGACGGCCGTCGAGCCGATCTGGTTGCTGCACGGCAAGGGGCCCAAGTATCGGGCTGTCTCCGCGCCGTTGGACTCTGGCGGATCGTCGTCGGTCCCGGCCTTGCTCCGCAGGGCCTTGGAGCGGCTCGACGCCGAGGCCGAGTCGTCCGGTTCGCGGATCAGCATCCAGACACCGAGCGTGAATGGATCGATGCACGCGATCGATGTCGAGGAGCCTCAAGCCATGCTTGCCCACCATGAATGGCTGGACGCTGAACGCGACAACCGTTGCATCCAGGTCCAAGGGGAGGCGATGGTGCCGGTCCTTGCCAAGGGCGCCCGGGTCGCATACGCCGCGGATCAAGACGATCCCCAGAGCCTCGACGGTAAACTGGTTGTCGCCTGGCCCGAGGGGACTCCCGTGGTCCGCTGGTTCGCCTGCTCAGGCCGTTACGGGTTGCTTCGCGCAGAGAATTCTGCGTTTGATCCGGTTACGATTTTGATCGATCTTCAAGGGCCGCCGGCCCAGCGTCGTCTTCACAGGGTCACCTGGACCAGCACGCCTCATTGACTGTAGTGCATAGCCACCCTCCAGAAAGGCGTCCGGTTCGCTGCTCAACACGGGCCTTTGGGAAGTACGTTTCCCGGAGGCGTTGAGCCGCGCCGAACGCTGGTTTTTTGCGCTGAGGACCAAGGGGCTAACTTGGTCTGGCCATGATGTCGATCATTCATTATGAAAGGGCGGCGAGGTCTGCGGCCCGGGTCTGTCCGCGCGCTTATCCGGCCCATTGGTCCTCGGCACGAAAACCGAGAGCGTGGAACCGAATTGGTTCCGGCCTTTGCGCTCGTTTTTTTGGAGTTCACGACTCAGCCGGAAGGAGGACCGTCCGTGCTCATTGGTAAACCGCGTCGTCTTTTGTTACTGCTCGATCGCCCTTGGTTGTGGGCGGGCCTCTTGCTATCGCTCCCTTGGTCGTTTTCTCAGACCGAATGGATGCTGACCCTTCGAGGCTATGGCCTGATCGAGTCGGAGATGGAACTGGCGCAAACTCATGGTTATTATGAGGACCTGATCCGGACTTCGGCACCAGGACGCGCCCAACCCCGGGTGGTCGTCAACCGGCCGCCCGGCTGGGTTCCGTTCGCCGATTCAGGAATCGTGCAGGTCGTCGATGATTATCAGCGCTGGCGGCTGCGGCCCAGCCTGGACTTTCGCTGGAACGGCGAGGTCTTCCGGACCAATCGTCTGGGGTATCGTGGCCCGGAGATCGCGACCCCCAAGCCCGAGAGCACCTTCCGGATCATCGTGATCGGTTCGTCGAACACGATTGGCCATGGCGTGGGTGACGACGAGGTCTATACCCGCGGCCTGGAGCGCTGGCTTGAGCAACGGACGCCCTCGGATCGCCATGTGGAGGTGGTCAATCTGGCCGTGTCGGGCGACTCACCGACCCAGCGTCTGCTTCGGCTCCAGAACGAAGCCTGCCGCCTCGATCCCGACTGGATCCTCGGCGACGTGACCGCGCTGGATTTCTCGCTCGAAGAAAACCACCTTCACTGGGTTGTTGAGCAAGGCGTCGAACCCCCCTTTGACTTCGTTCGCGAGGCCCTGCGAAATTCAGTGGTCTCGATCAGAGACACGCCGGCACTCTTCCATAAGAAGCTCAGTCCGTTCTCCAAACCGTTGCTTGACCTGGCGTACGCAGGCTGGGCAGCCGAGTCGCATCGGCTTGGTGTCGCGATGACCGTGGTGATTCTGCCCAGAGCCGACTCCAAGACCGAGAGTCCTCGGCTCTTTCGCCTGCTCAACGAACTGGCCCTGGATCATGGCCTCAAATGCATCGACCTGTCCGCGCTCTTTGATGATCTGAAACTCGCCGATTATCAGGTCGCCC
Source organism: Isosphaeraceae bacterium (assembly GCA_039936275.1). Classification (GTDB taxonomy): domain Bacteria; phylum Planctomycetota; class Planctomycetia; order Isosphaerales; family Isosphaeraceae; genus JBDTIR01. The sequence goes on from JBDTIR010000421.1 coordinate 2,352, forward strand.
CCTGGGACAATCATCCCAACGCCCTGGGTCATCGCCTGATCTTCAAGGAACTCGGCGCTTCCTTAATGGCTGACGAGGATTTCGCCGCTGAAGTCTCGAACCCGAAAAACGTCGGAATCGACAACCCGGACGATGCCGACGTCAAGGACGACGATCCCCGGGTTCCCCTCAGCGACAAAGCAGTGTAAGTCGGAATTCCGACTGGATTTTTCTCCCTCTCCTACAAGCTTATCTTTACCCACAAGTTCGATCGAATGTCAGAGGTTGTTCGTAATGATTGTATGAAACAAACCCTTGAACTTCGCCACGTGGATCTCGGAGACGACCGTTTGAATCGCCGATTTCTCAAAAT
>JBDTIR010000422.1:0-6799 GCA_039936275.1 Isosphaeraceae bacterium
GGCCTGGGCAAACGCGCCGTGGCCGAGTCCGCGACGGCTAGGACCGTGGTTAGAAGCGACAAAGGTAATCACGTTCTGACGAACCAGGAGTCGGAACCATTCGCCCATGCGACTGTTCCAGGTATCAGGGGCCGACTCGTGAACGCCGTCAACCAGCAAGATCACTCGACACCCGGCGCGTGTCAGGGAGCCAAGCGACTCGGCCAGCTCGTCGGCCGAGAGGGCGTTTTGAGGAGGCTCGCTCTTGCCGGCGTCCTCGCCGAGAAGCAAATGATCAGGACCGTTAGTCAAGAGGTGGGATTCCAGCAAGACGATCACCTGATCGCCAGACCCGAGGCCCGACTGGCGGAGGGCCTCGAAGGCGCCTTGAATCGCACCCGCGTTGGCCTTGGTACTAATCAAGAGCGGGCCTTCAGTCACGGTGCGCTGGGCGTCGCGACCCCAGCGGGCCAGGAAGGTCTGGACCTGGCGGGCGTCCTGGTCGGCGAACCGGATACCTGGAATCGATGAATCAGCGAATGTACTGATCCCGATTGAGAGGAGCGCCAACCGAGGGCCGACGGTCGGCGCGACGGGGTAGTCAACGTCGAAGCCCTCGACCCGGGTCTTGCCGCGCTCGTTGACGGCGGCGATGCTGACCCTGGACCGACCAGGAGGGAGCGTCAGTTTGAGTTCCTGATCGACGTCGGGGCGGCCTTGGGGGAACATGACCGCGGGGCCTGACGGCTGGCCGTCGAGCAGAAGTTGCACCGATCGGATCGGGCTGCGACCTTCGGCCGAGACGTTCGCACGCACTGTCAAAGCGGCCGCGCCGACGACCAAGGGGGCGGTCGTGGGCCGATTGGCGGGGGCGGTCAGACGGACCCTCGGCGGTGCGTCTTCGGCCACGATCTGGGCCGGCGGCCTGGGTGCTGGCGCGGGCGCGGCGGCAAGGGCCTGGTCGAAATCGTCGGTTCGGACCAGGGTCGTCAAGATCAAGGGGCGGCGCAGTTCGGCTTCGAACTTGTCAGCCGAGAAGTAGCCGCTTGGCGCAGGCGGGGCCAGCCAGGGGGCGTTCTGGTGCCAGCCGAGGAACCGTTTATCTCCCGAGGGGGAGGTCTCGTAATAGCCTTCGGGCATCCAGGCCACCCACTCGCCGTCTTCCCCTGGAAAGAGGCTCAAAACTGGCGAATCCCGCTTGGTTGTCATCATGCCGACCCGCTCGCCGAGGCGTCGGACGGCCAGGACGATCGGGGTATCGGGCGTCGTGGTCTCCAGGCGAGTTGACAAGAGTCTCGGCTCGAATTCCGAATCGGCGTTCCGACCGATGGCGCATTGCTCGACGACGTCCCAGGGGTGCAGGCCCATGCGGTCGGCGAACCCGCGAGGATCAACGGCGATCGTGGTCAAGGAGCCGTCGGGGTTGAGGTCGAATCGGGCCCCCAAAGGGGGGTTGCGGTCGCAGCCGTCGAGGGACCAGAGTCGTGCAGTCTGGTCGGTCGAGCCGGTGACCAGCCAGCGACCGTCGGGCGAGGGGGCGAGAGCCAGGACGGGTCCGCTGTGCCCGGCCAGGTATCGAGTGCGCTGGCCGTTGTCGAGACGGTGGATGACCACGCCCCCTTCGCAACCGATGGCGACGGTGGGATTCGGATGACCTGGCCCAGGGGGAATGAAGCTGCTGGACCACCATCGGCGGTCGCGTCCGGGGTCAAGGTCCACCCGCAAGGTTTGCTGCCCCTGGGCGTCGAACACTCCGACGGCGTAGATGTCCAGGGGGCGGATGGTCTGACCGTTCCAGGTGGTCAATGCGCCCCGGATTCCTGGCGGCAAGGTCTCCTTGATCCGGAGGGCCTGTAGGTCGAACCCCTCGAACGGCGGTGCGGCGCCTGGCCGGTCGGCAGGCTGCCTGGCCAGAGCGATCGTCTGGCTGTCAGGGGTGAAACCGACGTCGAGCAAGGTGCTCCCCTGCCCTCGCATGGTCACGGCAGCCTTGGCCGGATTGGTCAGATCCACCAGGGTGACCCCCTGGGTATCGCGGAACGGTTCTTGGTTCGCCCGGGTGGGCGTCGGGCCGCCGGAATAGGCTAGGAGCTTGCCGTCTGGGCTGAAGGCCAGGGCGTAGGCCAGGCCGGTCGTGGTCGCCAAAGGGCGGACCACCGCGCCGTCGGGCATCCGCCGTAAGGCGATGTCGCATTGGACCCCGGGGCGCTCGGCACGGTTGCGGATGCGGTGACTGACGATGCTCGTGGCCAGGTGTTTGCCGTCTCTACTGAGGGCCACCGCCTCGACGGCCCCTTGCTCGCCCTCGGTTCGCAAATACTGGGCGTTCTGAAGGGTGGGCAGGTCGTAGCGGATCAGCCTGCCGTTCTCTCGACCGACGACCAGCACCTGAGCAGCGAGGTCGAGCGTGTTGATCGCGACGCCAGGCGGATCAGCCTGTTCCTGTCGGGTCGGCCCGGCCGAGACGAGCAGGCGGCGGTTGGCGACGTCGAAGACGCGGACGATCCCTTCGACCCCCGCCGTGACCAAGTGGCGGCCGTCGGAGGTGTACGCCAGAACATTGATTCCACCAAGGTGCCCGGGGAACTCACCGACCACGGCCCGGTTGCGGAGGTCCCAGAGCAAGGCGCGGCCGTCGAGTCCGGCCGAGGCGAGATGGACGCCGTCGGAGGCGAACGCGAGACTCATGACGGTGTCCCTGTGGCCGTTGGGCCGCGCACCGCCGGGGAGCAGGCCGAGCAGGTGGCCGACGACCTCGCCGGTTGGCGTGCCTGGATCGCCTGGATCGCGGACGAGGGTGATATTGCCCCGGGTCCGGTCCACGCCGTAGCCGGCGACAGCCAGGAGCCTGTGGTTGCCGTCCCAGGGGAGTGGCGGCGAGAGGTCCATCGTGTAAATGATCCCGGCGGGGCCTCGCCACTGCGGCGGGCGGAGCGTCCCGGCCAGGTCGAGGCGGCCGTCGGCCAGGTTCCAGACCTGGACCACTTTATCCATCCCCGCCGAGAGCAGTTGCGCCTGGTCAGGGGTGAAGACCAATGACCGCACGGGGGCATGATGGCCACCGGTCCCGAGCACCACGAACGGCCTGGTGAACTCGTCGATCCGAGCTTGCGCCCTGGCGACGCTCGGCAGAGTTGTCATTACCAAGGCCGCGACCAACCCAAAGCCAACCCGGGCGAGCGGCGGTCCAAAGCGTCGAAAACGCAGGGCCGAAACCTTCGATGCGGTCGTCGGGATCGGCGCCATACTCAAACCCCTCGCAAATAAACCAAAGAATGAGAGCGATCCGGGCGATAAATCGGGGTGTAACATCACTCTTCCGCCCTTCCGCTGGAACCGAAACACAAGGTCGAGGCAAAAGGACAAGCGCCTATGACTAGGATAATGCGAGCGGGCTTGGCCGTCACCCTCCTGGCCCTTGGGAATGAAGCGATTTCGGCCAGCCACGCCCAATACGCCGCCGAGCCGGTAAATCCAGGCGTCGCGCGACCGCCGGTTCGAATGGCCCAAAGCCCTCAAAGTTACGTTCCGGGTTACCCGGGGTCGTTACCTCAATTACCAGCGGATACAGGGGCGCCGCCAGCCGGCAGCGCAACGGGGCCGCTCGGCACACCCACGACGGGAGCGAACCGGCCGCCTTCCACCACGCCCAACGGCGCGGAAACACCGGGAGCACGCCCGTATTCCAGCGACCTGGCGCCTGAGTCCGGGGCCGGGACGGGGACCGGAGCGGACACTGGAGCCGGGGTGAACGCGGCAGGTGCCGGAGCGAATACCCCTGGTGCGGCCACGGCCGCTGGCACAGGCGGCGGACTCAGCGGCGGCGGAGGCGGCCTGGCCAATCTGGCGATGCTCGGTGATATGCCGCCGCTCCTCAGGCTCATGCAAGCCGGCCCTTTGCCGCAACCAGGACGACCGCCGATCCCCGGCGTTCCCCAACCTGGCAGCCAGAACAGGGCTACAGTGGTCATGCCCTCGGCCCGACAGTATAAGATTGCTGAGAACCAGAGTCCTCAGCCGCAAGACCGCATCTATTTTGGATTTAATTACTTCAACGACCTCAATAGCACGCTGAACCAGCGCGCGGGCTCGGCCGTTAATAACCTTAGCGCCTATCGTTATACACTGGGATTCGAAAAAACCGTCCTGAATCAACGTGCCTCGATCGGCCTGCGCGTTCCGATCAACGTCCTTACCGGCGACAGCCCGATCCGCGGCCTGACCCCGACCAGTTCGTCGGTTGGCGACCTGGCCGTCATCCTCAAGTACGCCCTGCTTCAGGATCGTGACACCGGCAACGTGTTCTCGGTCGGTATGTTGATCAACACTCCGACCGGAACCAACCACCTTGCCGGGGCCCAGTACATCAGGCCGATGCACTATACCGCGCTTCAGCCCTACATGGGTGCGTTTTACGGCATCGGCGACTTCTACTTCCAGGGGTTCTCGGCGATCGACGTGCCCATGAGCGGCAACGACGTCACGATCATTTATAATGACGTTGCCGTAGGCTATTACCTCTATAGGACTCGCGACTATACCCGCTTCCTCACCGCGATCGCCCCTACCTTCGAGACCCACGTCAACACCCCCGTAAGCCACACCGACTTCCACAACCTCTCCGACCCCGCGGCGACCCCCACCTGGGTGGACCTGACCTTCGGCGTCAACTTCGCCTTCCGCAGACGCACCCTGCTCTCCCTCGGCTGGGTCGAAGCCGTAACCGGCCCCAGGCCGTTCAATTATGAAGTCCTCGCCCAACTGAACGTCCGATTTTAAGAAGTCCATAATCCCTAGGTGATCGAGGGCCGACATCCAGTTCATAAACGAGTTCAACCGCGGTGACGCAACCAAGAGGAATGAACCTCTCGGCACTCTCCGCGGTGAACTCGTTCCCACGATCTGCTCCCAAAGGAACATCCAGGGAACGAATCCAGGCGACCGGGACGCCCCGGAATCAAGTCAATCCACTCTGATTTCCATGAATTTTATACTCGATACAAGTCGATACCATCAATTTATTGATGGCTTGCTTCACAACGCTGCGCTGGTCGTTCGCACGGGCGATCGACCGCGCCACGTCGATGAACCGAGGGCCAAAGTCGCCGGCGCGTTCGAGGGCGCGGACTTCGTCCTCAGCGATCCAGATCGTTTCGTTGATCCTGCGCAGCGCGGCCGTCCAGCGATCAAGCTCAGCCGAACGGCGAGGCAAGGACGCATGGTTCGTCCTGAGCGCGTCAAGCTCGGCGCGCAGGCAGGCCAGGGTCTCCGGTTCGTCGCATCGGGCGCATTTTAATTCAAGGATCGTGATCCGATCGATCAATTCTCCGGGTGAAATCTCGATCAAGATCGGCGGCGAAGTGGTCGTCAGGCGCGCGAGTTCGGCCGCCATGCGTTGAAACGGGCCTGTCCAGTCGCCGACCTGGTCCTGGCGAAAGAGGGTCAAGGTGGGATACCAAGGGGAGTCGTCGCGATCGAGCAGCCATCGCCAGTCCTGGACTTTCGACAAAGCCAGCCAGACCGGGACGCCAAGCGAGCCAGCCAGGTGGGCGATCGACGTATCGACGCTAATAACCAGGTCGAGGCCCATCATGACGGCGGCGGTGTCCTGAAACGCGCCTGTGGACTCGTCGAGCCGCTTGCCCAGGTCAAGCAGGTCCCAAGATCCGGCGACCTTCTGGATCTGGTCGGCCCCTGGTCCTTTTTGCAGACTAATCAGACGAACGCCGGGACAAAGGTTCAAAGGTGCGAAACAGGCCAAAGGGATCGAACGATGACGGTCGCCCCGATTTCGGGGGTCGCCTTGCCAGGCGATCCCGATTTTAAAGCCGGGCAAAGCGCTTAGCTCGTGACGCCAGACAGCGACCCGTTCCGGGTCGGCCTTGAGATACGGTACGGCCGACGGGATGGAGGCCAAGGTGGTCCCAAAAAGCCCTGGCAGGCTGAGCAACGAGGCCTGGACGTCGAAGTCCGGCGGCGCGGGGCCTCGGGGCACAAGTCGGTCGATCCCCAGGCAGGTGGAGAGCAACGGAATCAGGCGTTCCGGACATTCTACGATCACGGTTCTAACCCGCTGGGCCACCAAGGGAGCGTATCTGATGAACTGAATCGTGTCGCCAAAGCCTTGCTCAGCGTGGAGCAAGATCGTCCCTTCGGGCATCAAGGAGCCGTCCCAAGCGGGTCGGTCGAAGGACCGGACCTCGAACCCGGGACATCGCCAGCGCCACTCGGTTTCGGGCCAACCTCGGGCGAAGTCGCCCAGGACCAGCCGGGTCAAGGAGCGGTTGTAGTGCATCTCAGCATCGTCCGGTCTCAGTTCCAGGGCCCGATCGTCATGGGAAAGCGCCTCCTGATACCGACCTGCGAGTCGAAACATGCTGGCGATGTTCACACGTGATTCGTGGTGGTTCGGCCGAAGCTGGATTGCGGTTTGATACGAGGCAAGGGCGTCCTGAACGTGGCCAGATTCCCGCAGGGCGTTGCCCAGATTGTTCCAGGTCTCGGCGTCGTCCGGTCGGAGTTGAAGGGCCTGTCGGTAGCAAGCGATCGCCTCGGTCCACTCGCCGCGCTCGGCCAGGGCGACCCCCAGGTTGTTCCAGGCCTCGGCATAAGATGGACGGAGCCGCAGGGCCGTTCGATAGGAGGCGACCGCCTCGACCGGCCGCCCCCTCGCAGCCAGGGCAGCGCCCAGGTTATTATGGACCTCCGGTAGAGATTCATTGATCTGGAGGGCCTGCCTCAAGACCTCGACGGCGTCGTCGGCCCGACCTTGTTCCCGAAGAACCAGGCCCAGGTTGTTGTACGCCGCGACGAATCCAGG
>JBDTIR010000423.1:0-3749 GCA_039936275.1 Isosphaeraceae bacterium
GAGTTCGGAATCCGGGATAAAGAAAGGAAAACTCTGTTTATGGAATCGCATCTTTACGTAATCCTGAACCCGGACGGTAAGAGTTGGATCGTCACCGACCAGGGGACCGAGAAGGTCAGCCTCACCGGCTTGCTCTCCAGGGGTTGGCGTCCGGTCCGTGAAACCCCGTTCGCGGGCAGTAATACGATGTCATACGTAGACACATATATATTAATTTTGCTCGCCCGTGACCAGGACTGACCGCCGCACCCGGGGCGTGGGGTGCCAAGGGTTCTCTTGGCGCCTGATTCCCCACCATTTGAGGGATGCCGGGCGTCGCCGTTGCCGAATTGTCAAAGAACGAGTGATCGGCGCGCAGGCTGATAACACCAGGTCTTGCTCGGTGGCGTCGGTGGGCCCGAAGCGGTCGGCATAGGCGTCTCGCCTGGCGTTGACCTGATCGCGGAGGTCGTTGGGCAAGACGGCTCCCGAGCCTGAAAAGCCGTGCTTGAACGAGTTGCGCGAACTGGCGCGTCGGCCGGCGTCGGTCGCCGGGCCGGAGGGTTTCTTGGCGGGAAGAGACGGAGAAGAGAGCAGTGGAAGCGTCAGGAGCATCGACATCGGTTCACCTCGTTGGGGCTTGGGTTCAGCGTCGAATCCGCAAATCAAGACGCACAAAAGGCGCGTGTTACTCAGACATCATCGCCAGGGGGCGAGCCGACTTCTCTTTTTCTCGAATTTTTCCCTGGTGCTCGCCAGTTGGTGCGCGAATCTGGGTAAGGATCACTGTTTGTAAAGGTAATCTACGGCGAAAACTGTTGGTTCGGGGTGTCCTGGCAGCCTTGAGCGATTCCTGCCGAATTGAGACACGCGCATCATCTGCCGAGCGTTTACGATGTTTTTGGACGCAAACCGGTCCTGATGGTCGTCGAGCGAGAGAGCCTTTGCTGGATGGCCGGGCGGATGGTCGAAGCGCGCGACGGCGTGACATGGGCTGAGCAATTCGCTCGACTTCCGGCACTCAAGTCGGTGGTCCGAGACGACGGGACCGGGTTGGGTAAAGGGATCAAACTTGAGCGTGCACGCCGTCGCGCCGTCGGTCTGCCAGATCTCGACGATGCGCTCGACGTCTTCCACACGCTCCGCGAAGGAGGGCGTACGTTGCGGAAGACCCTGGGGGCGGCTGCGCGCTCTGGAGCGTGCCGACGCGGCTCAGAAGGACTTCGATCGACGCGGCCGTCAGGGTCGATCGCGTCAGGACCATAGGGAACCTACGTCGCTTCGGTACTGGCCGCCGCAGGGATCAGACGCCGTACGGCCTGTTGGGATTGAAGGGGCCCGACCTGAGCTTCTGGGAGTTGCTCAAGCTGACGCCCGAGGAATTGCGGGAAAAGCCGTCCACGATGGGAGATGTGCCGTGAGATAGTGCCTCCGGTGAGTTAACCGGAACGTGGGGCGAATTCGAACACGACCAATCGCGTAACTCCTCCACGAAGAGAGTTATCGGTTTGAAAACTTCCGCCGGTTGGTACGTGACGTCCGAGGACGCGCCCGGTAAGCTCTTCAAGAGGAGAGGGTCGCCTGTCGAAGGCGCCCGGAGTTGGGGTTCCACATCGCGAGCCCGTCTGGCTATTCCAAAGGGGTCATTAATGATCGTGTTTCCTAAATTAATGTATCGATTTGCGATTGCTGCCCTGATGGCGGCCTCGTTCGGCGTCTATGCCGTCTCCCTGGCGCAGGCGCAGACGAGCGAGGACGACGCGGCTCCCAAAGCCAAGGCCAAGGCGAAAGTCAAGGCCAAGGGGCCGGCGCGAGCACCGGCGACGCCGACCCACGCCGACGTCGCCTATGGCGAGCATCCCAGGCAGGTCCTTGACTTCTACCAGGCCGAGTCCGCCGGACCCACCCCCCTGGTGGTCTTTATTCACGGCGGCGGCTGGGTTGGCGGCGACAAGCACGGGCTCAACGGCGCACTGCTCAAAACACTCAGAACCAGCGGAATCTCGGTCGCGGCCGTGAACTACCGATTCGTCTCCCAGGCCGATCAGGTGAGGGCCATGCCGCCGGTGAGATGGCCGTTGGAGGACGCTGCGCGCGCCGTCCAGTTCCTCCGTTCCAAGGCCGAGGATTGGAACCTGGACAAGACCAAGGTCGGCGCCACGGGCAGCTCGGCAGGCGCCTGCTCGTCGCTCTGGCTCGCCTTTCACGACGACATGGCCAAGCCCGAGAGCACCGACCCGGTCGCCCGCGAATCCACCAGGCTTACCTGCGCGGCGGTCGTCGGCGCGCAAACGTCGCTCGATCCCAAGCAGCTCCGCGCCTGGATGCCGAATATGCGTTATGGCGGCCACGCCTTCGGATTCCGCCGCGCCGATGCGGACGGGCGTGACGCGGAATTCCAGCGCTTCTATGATCATCGCGACGAGGTGCTCGACTGGATCAAGCAATACTCTCCGTACGAGCACGCCGGATCTGGCGACCCGCCGGTTTTCCTGGACTATCCTGCCCAGAACAAGCCCGCCAAGCTTGGCGAAGAGCAGAAAGACCCCACCCACTCGGCCGTCATGGCCCTGCCCCTGGTCGATAAACTTCAAGCGGCCGGCAGCGAGGCCCACCTCTCCTACCCGGGGCACGACGACTCTGATTACGCCAGCGTTGCCGACTTCCTGATCGCCAAATTGAAAGCCAAGTAACCCGGAACCCGCGCCGGACCCGAAGACCGCACTCGCCCCGATCCTCAAGGCTTGTGTAGGATAAGGGCCCGGCCGCTCAATTGAGGCCCCGCCACGAATCGGACGCTCCCCAAGCTCTCGTCATCGGCTCCGCCAATGGTTGCCGGGCGCGAATCCATATCTTTATTAAAAGTGGGTCGCAAACTCGCGTATGACAACCGAATCCCGCGTCCGCAGTCGCCGCCTGCTCTGGATCGGGATCTGGATCTGGATCTGGATCGGGATCTGGATCGGGATCGGCGTGGCGGCCTTGCTTTTGGTCTTGATCGTCGAGATCGTCTTGACCGGGCCGACTCGCGGGGCCGTCCGCGCCTACAAGTGCGCTTCTGGCCGCCGCCAACCGTCTGGTTCCTGACCTTTGACGAGGCCCGCCGACTCTGCAACGACCGCTACCTCCGCACTCACACCCTTGTCTTCGCCGATGAAGTGGCCTGGTCGGCCTGCCGCGCAACATCCATCAGAACTTCCAGGTCTGGTGCGAAGGCCCCGACGTCCTGTTCTGCCCGATCAGTCGGGTCGGCCCGGTCTACCGATTCGTCCAGAACTCCGACGGCTGGAAGTTTGACGGCCCCATCGGCCTGCTCATGTCCGGCGGCCAGGTCGTCCTGTTGCCCGAGACCGGCGACGAACTCAGGACCCTTCCCGGAACCGGAACCATCGTCGATCCAGGAAACCATCCAGGCCAACATTGACAAGGCCCGTTCCCCGCGTATAATGCCAGTCGCGTCACCCAACGTGACGGGGCGTAGCTCAGCATGGCTAGAGCGCACGGTTCGGGACCGTGAGGTCGGAGGTTCAAATCCTCTCGCCCCGACTTCTGCTAAAGCCCGCCGAATCCTTGACTTAGGATACCTGCCCGCGTCGGGCAGTGTGGCCTGGAAGTCCGGTTCGGAGTAGTACCAGTACTACTCCACGGACGGAAAGCCGTACTGCCCATGCCCACTAAAGCCCCCCACCTCCCCAAGTATCGCCACTACAAGCCGAAGGACCTGGCCGTCGTCCGCATCCACGGCAAGGACCACTACCTCGGCAAGTTCG
>JBDTIR010000424.1:0-4052 GCA_039936275.1 Isosphaeraceae bacterium
CAGCCCTTGATCCGGGGGTCGTCGGCGGCCGTCTTCTGAAAATACGACCCGACCCGGCTGCGGAGGTTCTTGGCCTTGCCGATGTACACGACCCGACCCTGGGTGTCCTTCAAGAGGTAGACGCCCGGGGTGGTCGGAAGTTGCCTGGCCTTCTCGGCCGGGCCGAGCGTGGCGGGCGTCGGAGTGTCAGGCATTTGGGAAGACCTCTTCAAAACTCGCGTATCCAAACTCATCGTTCTGTGTTCAGTGCGAGTGCTGGCTGGCGACGGTCCTGGATGATCGCTCTCCGGTTTTAGGCCGACTGGTTGAGGGCGGCCTGTACATAGTTATTGATGTCCGTGGCCATCTGGTCAAGATGTTGGGTGGTTTGCGCTTTGATTTCAGCGAGCTTGGAACGGTCGGAACGGTCGGAGACGTCGTCGGTGCTGGTGCGGGCGAAGAGGTAGAACTTGATCTTGGGCTCGGTCCCGGAGGGGCGGACGGCGAACCGGACTCCCGGGGCGTCGAAGTGGAAGATCAGGACGTCTCCCGAAGGCTCGGGCAGGGGTTCGGTCGAGCCGTCTGGGCGGCGGATTTCGTGCGTTTTGTAGTCGTGGACTTCCGTCACGGCAATGCCGCCGATTGAGGTCGGGGGGCCGCTGCGGAAGCTGGCCATCAATTTCTGGATCTGCGCGGCTCCTTCGCGGCCTTCGAGGGTGAGGTTGACCAGGCGTTCGCCGAAGTGGCCGACGTCCATATAGAGGTCGTCGAGGTATTCCAGGACGGTCTGCTTGCGGCTTTTGACCGTCGCGGCCAGTTCGGCGACGAGCAGGGCGGCGACCGCGGCGTCCTTGTCGCGGACGTGGGTCCCCTTGAGGTAGCCGTGCGATTCCTCAAAGCCGAAGAGGAACCCGGCGGGGCCGGTCTGGTCGATCCGCTGGCCGATCCACTTGAAGCCGACGAGCAGATCGTCTTCGATCCGGACCCCTTCACGTCTGGCCAGGGCGCGGGTCATCTGGCTGGTGACCAGGGTCGTGACGAGGTAATGGTCGGGGCGCAGGCGGCCTTGTGCCTTGGTCTGCTTCATAACGAAGGCAGCGAGCAAGGCGCCGATCTGGTTGCCGTCCAGGGTGGTCCATTCCCCGTTGGGGTCGCCGGTCACGGGGACGGCCACGCCGATCCGGTCGGCGTCGGGGTCGCTGGCCAGGACCAGGTCGGCTCCGGTGGCCTTGGCTTCGACGATCGAGGCGGCCAGGGTCTTGGGGATCTCCGGGTTCGAGACGTGGTCGGGGACGTGGGGGAAGTCGCCGTCGGGGATGCGCTCGGACGCCAGGATGTTGAGGTCTTTGAACCCCGCCGAGCGCAAGGCGGCGGCCACCGAGGTCTCGCCGACCCCGTGCAAGGGGGTATAGACGATCGACAAGGCGCGGGCCCTGGAGACCGATTCACCGACGACGGCGGCGATGTAGGCGTCGTCAAGCTCTTTGCCCACCAGGGCGATCGAGCCGTCGGACAGGGCGGAGTCGAAGTCGGCCTCGGGGATGTCGCGGTCGGAGGCGGCCTGGACGCAGGCGATGATCCCGGCGTCGTCGGGCGGGATCACCTGGCCGCCGGTCGAGGCGTAGCACTTGAAACCGTTGTCCGACGGGGGATTATGTGACGCTGTGATCATAATTCCGGCGTCGCAACTTAAATGGCGGACGGCGAACGAGAGCAGGGGGGTTGAGCGGGCCTCAGGGAAGAGGTAGACCTGGAACCCGGCGGCGGCCAGGACCCGGGCGCAGAGGCTGGCGAACTCTGGGGAGTTGTGCCTGGGGTCGCGCGCGATCACGCAGGAGCGGGGGGCGTCGGCCCCGTTCCTGGAAATCACGTAGTCGGCCAGGCCTCGGGCGCTCTCCGCGATTGTGCGGTCGTTCAAGACGTTGGTGCCGACCGGGTACATCTTGCCCCGACGGCCGCCCGTGCCGAACTTGAGCACGGCATAGAAGGCATTGTCCAGTGCCGACCAGCGCGCAGCGGCGACGTCCTGAACCAGCCTGGGGCGATACCTGGCGAACGGAGGCTCGGTCAGCCAGCGCCGCAGGTTGGCTGCCGCCGACGCCGAGAGGTCGCCGGCCGTCTCGGCGCGAGCGACGGAATTCATGACATCATTGTTTGTAGGCATATTGATCTCTTCAAGGTAAACCGGCCCCTCGCCAAGAGGCTGGCGGACGCCGAAGGACCAGAACAAATGGCGTGCCGCGACGGCGAACCTCCGGCTCCGGTCCAAAGGCTAACGCGGTCGGTCGCAGGTCGCAAGCCGACCCCGTCGCCCGGCCTGTTCAGCAGGATCGGGAGAATCGGTTCGGTTGCCGTAAGTCGTAACTTTAACGAAATTTCCGACCGGCACCGGCTGGTAAATCGGCGTGTAAAAACCGCCGGTTTGTAAGTCCGGCATCTGGTCTTGACCGACAAGACCGGCAGGCTTTGCCAGGGGGCTTCGGCCTGCTTCGACGCGGAGTCGGCAATCAGAAAGACGGAAATCCGGGCTTGACATGGGACTTGGGTCGATCCCCCCGGGGTGTTTTTCAGGAATTTTGGCGGTCTGGCACGGGCTGTGCTTTTACCAAGACTCGTCAACGCCGACCACGACTCAAAACCCTCGAAAATCCCGCTAAAGTCGGACGTTTCCTCCAGACGAAGCGGTCTCTCCCGGCCTGGGTGGACCACCTCACAACGCTCACGAATCGACGCCCGACCGGCCGTCGTTTTCATACAAGGAGGTCGCTCATGGCCCGTCGGCCCACCAAGCGTTTGTCTCTCGCCCTGGAATGTCTGGAGACCCGTCAACTGCTCTCGACCACCGAGTTCGCCCCGCCAGCAGGGTTCGTGGCCCCCGACGCCGACCAGATGGCCATGCTCAAGATGGTCAACGACGCCAGGGAGAACCCGCAAGCGGTCGCGGCGCAGTACACCGACGGTCTCAGCAATGACGAGAAGCAGACGGCGGCCTACTACGGGCTTGACCTCAACGCCGCCAAACAGGCGATCCAGAACGCCAAACCGCAGCAGCCCCTGGCCTGGAATAGCAAGCTGGCCGCCGCCGCTCAAGGGCAGAGCCAGGACATGGCCGACCATAACTTCCAGTCGCACAACGGCTCCGACGGCTCTGACCCCGGCACCCGCGCTCAGCGTCAAGGGTACAACGGCGTCTCGATCGGAGAGAACGGCTTCGCCTACGCTCGCAACGTTCGCAACGCCATGAACGCCTTCATGGCCGACTGGGGCAACGCCCCGACGTTTGGACACCGCTCGCATATCCTTGAGCCCAACACGCCCCAGAGCCAGTCGTTCCGCGAGGTCGGCTTCGGGCTGGTCAAGAAGACCGGCGGTCTGGGAGGTGTCGGCCCCCTGGTCGTGACCCAGGTCTTCGGCAGGCAGGCCAACAGCAAGCCATTCCTGCTGGGCGCCGCCTTCCATGATGACAACAACAACGGTCAGTTCGACGCCGGCGAAGGTTCGGCGAACGTCGATGTCAATGCGGTGAACGTCCAGACCGGCCAGGATATTCACACCAAGACTTGGGCCTCGGGCGGCTGGCAGATGCAGCTTGACCCCGGTGTTTACCGAGTCACTGGCAGTCTCAACGGCACAGTGCTCAAGACTCAGCAAATCACCCTGAACGATCAGAACCAGTCGGTTAACTTCGACACGGCTCACCCCCAAGGCGACGCCGGCAACAGTTCGAGCGGGACGCAACAGGCCCAGCAGATTCAGGTCCAGGCCAGTCAGCCGCCCGTCGCCCAGCCCCAGGTTGTGGTGAACCAGGATTCGGTCAAGGCCGCTGCCGATAAGGCCGCAGCCGACAAGGCCGCCGCTGACAAGGCCGCCGCTGACAAGGCCGCCGCTGACAAGGCCGCAGCCGACAAGGCTGCTGCCGACAAGGCCGCCGCCGACAAGGCCGCAGCCGACAAGGCCGCCGCTGACAAGGCCGCAGCCGACAAGGTCGCAGCCGACAAGGCCGCCGCTGATAAGGCTGCTGCTGACCAGGCCGCCGCCAAGGCGAGCACGTCGGCCAACTCGGTGCTTGGCAT
>JBDTIR010000425.1:0-5810 GCA_039936275.1 Isosphaeraceae bacterium
CACTGAGCCTGGATTTCGGCATTCCCCGGACCTTCCTTTGGGACCGACGCGACCATGGCCCGTAAGTTCACCGCCAGCAAGGACCAGCTTCGCCCCGACCCGCGTTACGGCTCAAAGCTGGCCAGCAAGTTCATCAACTGCCTGATGCGCGACGGCAAGAAGTCGATCGCCCAGGGCGTCTTCTATGACGCCATGGACCTGATCGAGCGCCGCTTGCCCAACGAGAACCCGATCGAGGTCTTCAACCGCGCCGTCGAGAACGTGATGCCGGCCATTGAGGTCCGCTCCAAGCGGGTCGGTGGTGCCACGTATCAGGTGCCGATGCAGGTCAAGAAGACCCGCCAGCAGACCCTCGCCATCCGCTGGCTCCTGCTCTCGTCCCGTGAGAAGAAGGGCCGCCCGATGGCCGTCAAGCTCGCCGACGAGCTCCTGGCCGCCTACAACCGCGAAGGCTCGGCCATCAGCAAGCGTGAGAACGTCCACCGCATGGCCGACGCCAACAAGGCGTTCGCCCACTTTGCCTGGTAAGCGGCTTCCTTGGTATCATTGAGCATCGCGAAGGGGCGGGCGGAACCTTGGTTCCACCCTGTCCTTTCGGTGTTGCGCGTTCCTTCCGGCCCCTCGTTTCGGAGGCGTCGCCTCATGTCCACCGTCACCCCCGCTCCCGCCTTGACGACCACCGAGCAAATGCTCGCCCTGCCCGGCCCTGAGATGGACCGCGAGCTGATCCGAGGGGAATTGCGGGAAAAGCCCATGACCATGCGGAACCGCTCGCACAGTCAGGTTGAGGCCCGGGTGACGAAACACCTGGACAACTGGCTCGACACCCAGCCGGAACCACGCGGCCTGATTGTCTCCGGCGAAGCCGGGTTCCGCCTGCAACGCAACCCGGACAGTTCCGTCGGGATCGACGTGGCCTACGTCTCGGCCGAGGTCGCCGCCCGGTCCCCCAATGCCGCCTTCTTCGAAGGGCCGCCGGTCCTGGCCGTGGAGATCCTCTCGCCATCGGACACCAAGGAACGGATCGACGAGAAGATCGCCCTCTATTTTGAGGTGGGCGTGCCCCTCGTCTGGCTCGTCGATCCCCGGTTCCGCACGATCACGGTCCTGCGGCCCGACGCCGAGCCCGAGCTGTTCAACGTGCTCCAGGAACTCACCGCCGAGCCGCACCTGCCCGGCTTCCGCGTGCCCGTGGCTCAGCTCTTCGGGGCTTGATGAGCCAAACGGATGACGGACCGAACGGCCTTCGCCCCAACCCTTCGCTCTTGCCTGGAGCCCTGGGGCCTGGATAATTCAGATCAGGGCACGATCGGCGACCAACAAAAGGAGACGCCATAACCCGGATCACACTCAAAGACGCCCAGCGCCGCCTGCCGGAGTTGATCGCATCATCCGCACCTGGCGACGAGGTCGAAATCCTTCAGGAAGACCAGATCGTCGCCCGACTCGTCCGGGTCGAGCCGACCAGCCCAGGGCCTCGCTTCGGCAGTGCCAGAGACAGTATTCTCGACATGGCCGACGATTTTGACGCCCCGCTGGATGAGTTCAAAGAGTCCATGGAATGAGGCTCTTGCTCGACACTCACGCCTTCCTCCGGTTCATCATGGGAGATCCTCGGACCAGCACCAACGCTCGCTCGCTCGCTCATCGGAGATCCGAAGAAGGAAAAGCTGCTGAGCATCGCGAGTCTCTGAGAGATCGCGATCAAGGTGAGTCTCGGTAAGTTGTCGCTCGCCAACTCCTTCAACGTGCTGGTCCCCCGTGAAATCAGCCGGGCCGGATTCCTGGCCCTGCCCATCGAGTTGGCCCACGCAATCGTCGTGTCCTCACTCCCCCAGCACCACTGCGACCCGTTCGACCACATTCGCTCAGTCCCTGACCGAGGGAATGCCGATCTGGCGTTCGACTCCTATGGCGTGACTCGGATCTGGTGACGACCGCCGCCAGGCGTCAATGCGCCGTGGACCCGCTCCCCACCGTCCAGACGCGGACTTGGCGCTGTGCGCAAGGCGTCGCGACGGTAAGCTGGTTCCAAAGAGACCGCCCGCCAACGGCCTTCGCCCTTATTCTTTGCCCCTTGGATCGACCCCCAAATGGACAGCGACCCATTACGCCAGTTGCGCAACATCGGCATCATCGCCCATATTGACGCCGGCAAGACCACGACCACCGAGCGCATCCTCTACTACACGGGCGAAATCCACAGGATGGGGGACGTCGACAAAGGGACCGCCACCACCGACTACGACCCCGAGGAACGGGCCCGAGGCATCACGATCGTCGCCGCGGCGATCACCTGCCACTGGAACAACGTCACCATCAATATCATTGACACCCCCGGCCACGTCGACTTCACCGCCGAGGTCGAACGCTCGCTCCGCGTGCTCGATGGCGCGATCGTGATCTTCTCGGCCGTCGAAGGCGTCGAGGCCCAGAGCGAGACCGTCTGGCGGCAGGCCTCCAAATACCGGGTCCCCCGAATCTGCTTCATCAACAAGATGGACCGCATCGGCGCCGAGTACGAACGAGTCTTCGACGAAGTCGCCAACCGCCTTCCCGACAGCCACCCGATCCCGATCGAGATCCCCATCGGTGCCGGCCCTGAAGGCACAATGGGCGAGTTCAAAGGGCTCATCGACCTGATCCGCATGCGCGCCCTCTACCACCAGACCGCCGACCTCGGCTCGGTCGTCACCGACACCGAGATCCCCGAGGACCTGCAACCGATCGCCGATCTCTGGCGCGAACGCCTGCTCAACAGCCTCTCCGACGCTGACGGCACGTTCGCCGAACAGTACATGGCCCAC
Organism: Isosphaeraceae bacterium; assembly: GCA_039936275.1. GTDB lineage: Bacteria > Planctomycetota > Planctomycetia > Isosphaerales > Isosphaeraceae > JBDTIR01. The sequence continues at coordinate 2,808 of JBDTIR010000425.1, forward strand.
CTCGAAGGGGCCGATTTGACCGAGGAGATGCTCCACCAAGCCCTGCGGCGAGCCACCCTCACCGGCCGCTACCAGCCGGTCCTCTGCGGGTCAAGCTTCAAATACGTTGGCGTACAAGAACTGCTCGACAGCGTCGAACGCTATCTGCCCAGCCCGCTCGACCTACCGCCGGTCGTCGGCCATCACCCCAAAAAAGGGACCGAACTGACCCGCAAGCCCGACCCCACCGAACCCTTCTGCGCCTTGGTCTTCAAGATCACCGGCGACGCCCACGGCGACCTCTCGTTCGTGCGGATCTACTCCGGCAAGCTCAAGTCCGGCAGCCGGGTCTACAACCCGGGCAAGGACCGCAAGGAGAACTGCTCAAGGCTGTACCACATCCGCGCCGATGATCGTGAAAAGCTTGAGGAAGCCTTCGCGGGTGACATCGTCGGCGTCGTCGGCCTCAAAGACTCCGTCACCGGCGACACCCTCTGCGACGCCTCACACCCGATCTTGCTCGAAAAGATCGAGTTCCCCGAGACCGTCATCAGCATGTCCATCGAGCCGGTCAGCTCGACCGACAAGGGCAAACTCTCTGACACTCTCGCCAGCCTGGCCCGCGAAGACCCGACCTTCACCTACAAAGTCAACGAAGAGACCGGGCAAACCCTGATCTCCGGCATGGGCGAGCTGCACATGGAGATCCTCAAGAACCGGATGATCCGTGACTTCAAGCTCAAGGTCCACGTCGGCCGACCCCGCGTCAGCTACCGCGAAACCATCAAGAAGGCCGTCAAGCGAGTGCAAGGCACCTGCATCCGACAGACCGGCGGCTCGGGACTCTACGCCAAGGTAACGATCGACCTGGAACCCGAAGTCCAGCCCAAAGGCGCGCCCCCGCTCCGGTTCGTCAACGCCCTGAAAGGTGGCGTCATCCCCCACGAATACATCCCGGCCGTCGAGGCCGGCGTACGCGACTCGGCCAAGTCCGGCGGACGAACCGGCTTCCCCCTGGTCGACCTCAAAGTCACCCTCACCGACGGCCACGCCCACGACGTGGACAGTAACGAACTCGCCTTCCGGTTCGCCGGCTCCGATGCATTGGAAAAAGCCGTTAGCGAGGCCGGCGCGGTCCTTCTGGAACCAATCATGAAGATTGAAGTCGTCACCCCCGAAGATTATCTCGGTGACGTGACGGCGGACTTGATGAGCCGACGCGCCGAGATCAACGAAATGATCACCCGCGGCAAACTCAAAGTGATCGAGGCCCGCGCCCCCTTGGAAAAGATGTTCGGCTACTCGACCGCCGTCCGCAGCCTCAGTCAAGGACGAGCCAGCTATACCATGGAACCCCTCGAATACGCCCCGGCCCCCGAGAGCATGCTGGAGATCATCGCCGGCTCCTGAACGCTTCCGGGTGCCAAAACCAGACCAAACGCCGCGGATTGCAAAAAATTCAACCGGACGCCTTGACCAATGCGGGGTGTGACGTTAGATTCTTACTTTCCCCTCGGTTGGGGAAAAAAAAGCCGGGCAGACGTCTTTAGAGCGAGAGATCGAGGGGTGGACGAGTGGCGGGCATCAGCAACGATCGAATCCGAATCCGGATGGAAGCCTACGATCACACCATCCTCGACCAATCGGCCAAGGACATCGTCGAAACCGCCAAGCGGACCGAGGCTATCGTCCACGGCCCAATTCCATTGCCAACCCGAATCGAGCGATATACCGTTCTGCGCAGCCCGCATATCGACAAGAAGTCGCGGGAGCAGTTCGAAATCCGGACGCACAAACGGTTGATCGACATCGTTCAGCCCACGAACAAGACGATCGACGCGCTGAACAAACTTAGCCTGCCGGCGGGCGTGGACATCAAGATCAAGGCGGGCCCTTCCGGGGCCTAACGCCCGGTCGCTATTCACGCGGTACAAAGGCCGTCTTTGTGGACGGGCCAAATCTCAACTCAGCAGGCGCGCGACCTTTATCAGGTCACGCGTCAGCTTGCGTACCCCGTGACGACCGCGATCCAATGAGAAGAAGAGACCCGAACCCATGCAAGTCGGACTGCTCGGCCGCAAAGTCGGCATGACCCAAATTTATGAAGCTGATGGGACAGCCGTGCCGGTCACGGTGCTGGAGTGCGGTCCGTGTACGGTGCTCCAGGTCCGCACGGCCGAACGCGACGGCTACCACGCCTTGCAGCTTGGTTTCGCCGACAAGAAACGCAAAGCGGCGACCCAGGCCGAACGCGGGCACGCCCGGAAAGTGGACACCGAGCCGAAGCGGTTTGTTCGCGAACTGCGGCAAGACGGGCCGGCCGACGGCGTCGCCGCAGGCCAGGTGCTCACCGTCGAGGTCTTCCAGGAGGTTCCCCGGATCGACGTGATCGGCACGAGCAAGGGGCGAGGCTTCACCGGCGTCATGAAGCGGCACGGGTTCAAAGGACTGCGTGCCACCCACGGCGTCCAGCGGATGCACCGCCACCCGGGCTCGTCAGGCCCTTCGGCCGATCCGGCCCGCACCCGTAAGGGGATTCGCAAGCCCGGCCAGCATGGCAACGCCAGGACCACCGTTCGCAACCTCAAGGTCGTCCGGATTGATCCGGTCAACAACCTGCTCTTGATCCGAGGGGCCGTGCCCGGCCCCAACGGGGGCTATCTGATCGTCCGCCAGACGAACAAGGTTTAAGCCACAGAGACCAACGAACACCACCGAGAACGACCGATGGGCCAGGTCCAGGAATCTTGATCTCCGAGTCCTCTCTTGATCTCTGTGGCCAATCTTTATCTGGATTGAATTTCCAATGCTGACCGTTCCTGTCTACAACCAAGCCGGCGATCGCGTGGGCGAGGAGTCGATCGACCCGGCCGACTTCGGCGGGGAAGTCAACAAACAACTCCTCCACGACGTCGTGCTGATGCATCTGGCCAACCGTCGGGTCGGCACCGTCCATACCCGAGGCCGGGCCGACGTGGCCGGCTCCGGCAAGAAGCTGTTCCGCCAAAAAGGCACCGGCAACGC
>JBDTIR010000426.1:0-2705 GCA_039936275.1 Isosphaeraceae bacterium
GCTATCGCGTCACCCATGTCCCTGTATTGTACACGTCTTCGGAACCCGTACAGGAGTTCCACCCGCCCTCCGGAATCTGGTCCCATCACCACGTTCTCTCATTTCCTTTCCTGAAACAAGGGAATTCTCGACCCACGTTGGCGATTGTGACGGGGTAGAACGCGGGCGTGCGCGCCGTTCAAATCCGGCTTAACGTCGAGCCGATTTCCTTTTGCCGAAGGACCCGTCGATGTCCAAGCGAACGATTAGCGAAAAACAACGCCTGGCCAACATCGCCAACGCCCGGAAGTCCACCGGGCCGAAGACCATTTTTGGCAAATCGATCAGCAGGCGGAACGCCGTCAAGGACGGCCTCTCCGGCGAAGGGGTCTGTCTGCCCCAGGTTGTTGAGGGGGAGATTGCCGCCGAGATCGCGATCGTCGCCAAGAAACTCAAGCCCAACGATCCGTTCGAAGACCGGCTCGTCGAACGCATGGCCCTGGCCAGCGTCCGCCTCAACCGGATTCAGGCCCAGCGCGAACAAGACCTCCAGAAACGCCAGCGCGAGGCCGTCCCGTTCTGGGACCAGGGGCGAGCCGACGACGTCGAACGCCTGCTCGGTGCGCTCGACGTTGACCCCGCCGCCGCCGTTCGCGAACTGACCAGGTTCACCGAAGGCTGCGACGCGCTCTGGGACCTCTGGGATCATTTAAAAACAGAAATTGAAGACAATGATATCTGGACCGAGGAACGTCTGAATCATGCCTTGCGGTTGATCGGAGAGCCAGAACTTCCAGGTCCAGGCGCAAACGAACGCGCGGTGCGCCTGGCATGGATGGGTCTGGTCTTGAGCCCCGGGCCCAACGTTCAGGCGCTCGCGACCTTGACCGGGTCAGACCCCCTGGATGTAGTCGAGGATATGGAGAACATGATTGCGCAAGCAAATGAATCAATCATCCCCTTTATTGATAATGAAATGGCCAACTTGCGCATCAAGGGTGATCACCTTTGGGACACCCTCGACGCCCCCGACCGCGCCAGTGCGGCCGATCGCGCCCTGATCGACTTTGGCCCCAACGGCGAACGCTTGCGAAGGCTCGAAGCCGACGCCAACCGGACCTTCGATCGCTCCTTGGCAACCTTGCTCACGGTTCGCCGCGAAGCTCGCCTTGCCCGCGACTTCACCCCGATCCCCAAAGCCGAGGACACGCCCGCCTACCGGAGGCCGGCGCAAAACGAACCCATTTCGCCGGTTCAAGAGCCGGAACATTTTGAAGAACAACGGGTTGCGTCGTTGGGGTCGGGTTCCACCAATCCTGTCCAGGGGGTCTCCTACGGCTCAGATTCGACCCCGACGCAAACCGAAGCCATTGTTGAGCCGATCCCGCCGATGAATTTCCCCCCTCGGCCGGCCGGATGGATCAGCCTCGGCGGCCTTTGACGGTCAGTTTGAGGTGATGATTTCGATCAAACGTTCATGTTCGTTGGTGGATCACCAACGATCGTCGAGGAAGGTGCGCTCGACGTCTTTTGATCTTTGACAATTCGGCGGTTGGGTGGCTCAAGGGGCTTTCTCAGGGCGTGGAAGGGTGGGTTCGGATTCGTGTTCGTGCCATTTCATGGCGCGGACGTGGCGCATGGGGGCGATTCGGAGGACGACCTCGCCGTGCTGGAAGAGGCGGACGGTGCCGGTGGACTGGCTGACGACGACGGCCAGGGCGGAGGTAACCTTGGTGATCGCGGCGGCGGCCCAGTGGCGGGTTCCGAGGCCTTTGGGGAGAGTCAGGCCGGTGGTTGGGGCGTCGATGATCTGGCAGGCGGCCTCGACCGTGCCGTCGCGCGAGACGACGAACGCGCCGTCGATCTGGGCGATTTCCTTGATCGACTCGCGGACCCGGGGATCGCGGACGTTGCGTTCCTTGCGGCGGTAGCCTTTGAACGGGTCGAAGCCGAGGGTGCGCGAGCGGGTCAGCACGTCTCGGGCGTCGCCGACGACGATCAAGGTGCCGACGGCCTTGCCTTCGCGGCCTTCGCGGCCGATCTCGACGGCCACGTCGACGACGGCCTTGAGGGTTTCGAACGGCACGCGGGTTTCCAGGGCGCGAAGGTCTCGCGAGGTCAAGCGTTCGAGGTGCTCACCCAGGCGGACGACGGTGATCGAGTCAAGGGTTTCGGCCTCGAAGCCGGAGTAGACGACCACAACCCGGGCGCCGGCCTTGAGGTAGTCGTTGGCGACTGCCTCGATCAGGGCCAGGGTGATCCGTTCGGGGATCGAGGCTCCGACCGGCTCGACGTCCAGGCCGATCAGGCCGGCGGCGACCAGGTCACGATGCTTGTTGGCGGCAATGGCGACCAGGACCAGCAGGTCGTCGGTCGCCGCGCGGACGGCGGGCCAGTCCATGGTCTGTTCGGGCAAGAGCAAGACGCCGTCGGCCCCGAGCCCTTCGACCGCGTCGCGGGCTAGGCCGAGCAGCGTGTTGGTCGCCTTCTTCGGCACGATCGGCGTCAAATGGTGGGCCCCAATGCGTCGGGCGTTACGTCCCCTCCGCATGCTCGACACACAATCGATGACCGAAGGGACTTAAGAGCCTACCAGGACCGAGGCGGCTCGCCAAGCGGTTAAGACCCCGGATTCAGGCACTTTTTCCGCACGGCCGCGCGTCCTTTGATCCGGTTGATCGTTGGGAGCGAGGTCCGGCAAGGGTGGTCCTTGAACCTTGAGGGTT
>JBDTIR010000427.1:0-7864 GCA_039936275.1 Isosphaeraceae bacterium
GGGGTGGCCGTCCGATCCAAGCTGCCTCACGCATCCCCCTGGCGGGTTTTGATGCTCGGCGAGCGGCCCGGCCGCCTTGTCGAGTCGGACATTGTCCTGAACCTGAACGATCCTTGCGCGATCAAGGACACGTCGTGGATCAAGACGGGGAAGACGACCTTCCCCTGGTGGAACGGCTTTTACGAGGAGAACGTCCCCTTCACACCAGGTCTGAACACGGCCACGGCCAAATACTATATCGATTTCTGCGCGGAGGCCGGCATTCCGTATCACTCGCTGGACGGCGTGAAGAACAAGGCGTGGTACGGCGGGCCGATCCGCCCTTACGGGGGCGCGGACATCACGACCGCCTTGCCGGAAATTGACCTTCCCGAGGTGCTGGAACACGCCAAAACCAAAGGGGTCCGGCTGCGGCTCTGGATGCACTGGCAGGCGGCCGAGCGGCACATGGAGAAAGCGTTTCCCATCTATCGAGAATGGGGCATCGAAGGGGTGATGCTCGATTTCATGAATCGGGACGACCAGGAGATGAACCGGTTCCTCCGCAAGGCGATCAAACTCGCGGCCGAGAACCATCTGACAGTGACCTTGCACGGCGTCTCGAAGCCAACAGGATTGGAGCGGACGTATCCCAACTTGTTGACGCACGAAGCCGTGCTGAACCTCGAGTTCGACAAATGGGAGAAGGTAGGAGTCACGTCCGATCATGAATTGACGATTCCGTTTACCAGAATGCTCGCCGGCCCGTTCGACTTCCATCAAGGGTCGTTCCGCGCGGTGACGCCTGAGGAGTACAAACCCAGAAACGACGCCCCGCTGGTCATGGGAACCCCGTCGCGAACCCTGGCGAGCTACGTGTTGTATCAGAACCACCTGTCAATGGTCGCCGACTACCCGTCCGCGTACCGAGGTCATCCGGGGTTGCCGGTTCTCGCGGCCATCCCGACGACCTGGGACGACACGAAGGTCCTGGTTGACAAGGTCGGGGAGTGCGCCGTGATTGCCCGGCGGAGCGGGACCGATTGGCATGTGGGTGCGATGACGGACCGGAACGCCCGAACGTTGACGCTGCCGCTCACGTTCCTCGGACCCGGTCGCTTTGCCGCTGAACTCTGGGTTGACGACGCCAAGGCTCAGTACGGCCTTTCGAAGCGAAATGCATCAGTCACCACGTCTGACGAACTGACCATCGACCTTGCAGGTACGGGCGGGGCGTACCTGAAATTTGCCCTCGCCCCCGAAGAAGAAAAACCGAAGTGACACCGGGGTTTGCACCGAGGGCGTCTCGCGAGTGGTTTTGTCGTCGGCATCGTTGGCGCGCGATCGCGCCACCGGTGCGGATGACTCGCGAGCCAAGGTCGGCCGAAGACACGGGTTCGGAGGACCGAACCTCAAATGCACCTGGACCCCGGCCACCCGTCGCCTCCAGTTCTTGCTTCCGGGCGTCAATCCTGGGACGATATTTTAAAGCGGATCGTAGTCTCGGGGTTGGGTTCATCTCATGCCGCCCACGACGAGTCGGGACTTTCAGAGAGCGGCAGCCCAGAGGCTAACCACGGCTGAAACCTTGCTCCGTCAGACGCTCACGCTTGATGCCCAATATATCGGAGGATACACAGTCGAGTGTTCGCTCAAGGCGCTTATCATGGAGCGAACACCTGATGCGGACAAGCCGGATAAGCTCAAGCGGATCACCTCCGGGGCGACCATGCACCGACCGGATGTACTGCTCGGCGAGCTGCGCAATCTCGGTATGGCATTCCCGCTCGAACTCACCAAGCGAATGCGGCGCTTTGATTGGACCACCGATTTACGATATGAGACCGGGCGACGCGATACGGGCGAAACCGTCGCGTTTCTGAAAACGGCGAAAGCCATTTACGACTGGGTGCAGGGACAACTACCATGACTCCTACGGTTGCACCTCGCTGGGAATCAAAGCGCACCGACGAAACGCGCGAGGTCGAAGAGTTGCTTCGGAACGCGGGATTCGATCAAGCCGATGCTTACCGCTATAATGCGGCTTCGATCCGTGTCCGCGTCATTGATCCGCGGTTCGAGGGCCTCTCGCCCGAGAACCGCGATGCGATGGTCGAGCCTCACCTGGAGCAATTACCAGAACGCACGCAGGCGGACATCATGACCCTCTTCACCTTCGCGCCTTCAGAACTCCAGCAGCCCTCCAAGTCGTTCAGGGAGTTCGTGCAGAACACGGAATTTGACGACCCTAGCCCCTCAATGCTCTAATGCGAGCGGTGGAACGACATTCCTACATCCTCAAGATAATTTGATAGGATTTCAATCAATGGCTACGATTACTTCTTTTCTTATCGCTTACTCTGCACTATGCATCTCGGTCCTTGAGTTCTCTCCGGTCACGCCGGACAACCTTCAGGGGACCTGGGAAGGAACGTATGGGGAATACTCTGGCAAGCGGGATTTCATGTCATCAAAATATACGATTGAGTTTTCAGGAAATACCTTTCATGAAGTTGAGGAGCTTTCAATCCAAGGAAAATACTCGTTACATTGGAATGACGGTGTTGGGCGAATGGTTAAATCTGTTTCAAGCACACCGTTCAATGTGCCGGACACCGCATCTCTACTCAAATTTGATAACAACAAACTCGTGGAGTGCTACTATCTTCCATTACGCCAAACATTCCCGGAAAAATTCAGTTCGATCGCTGGAAGCGGCTGTGCAATTTCTGTTTGGGAGCGTCTTGAACACAGCGATCGAGGACCATCCCCGAAAGGTCCAGAAAACCAAATCCCGAGTAGTTCATGGAAACTTATCAGCAAGACCGTTAATGGCAATCAATCCGATACGCCGACTAACGAAAGCAATATTATCGAGTTTTTTAAAGACGAATACACAAAAACACGTGCAATAAAATTAAGCGGAATATTCTCCATCAATGAAATAAATATCAATTTTCAATATGATACTGGATCTCTAAAAGGAACAGAATACCTTGGAATTGTTGATATGAATAGAGATTGGTTGAAGATAAACCGAGCGACTCCAGGTCGGAACCGGCCCGAAAACTTTGAGACCAAAAACAATGCGATTTTCTATTACCGTCTTCTCAAGCGTAAACGGGTCCCGGACAAGGAATAACATTCGAACAGGCTAACGGTTTCTCTCAATCGTGAAGCTCATCGTAGCGAGCGGGTCCGGTGAACTTTGGCGTGAGGCGGCGGAGGTTGTCGCATGGCACTCGCGTTTGACATTGAGCCGTTCGTAGGCGCGCTGCCGGTGCGATTTGGAATGCACCGGTCCGAGGTGCATCGCTTGCTCGGCACGCCCGAGGGGTCGTACCCCATCTGGGATGGCAGCGGCACGACGGACCACTGGAGCGAGGGCCGCATTATCGTCGGGTACGACTTGGACCAAGCCGTCAAGCACGTCGGGTTCGGTCCAGGCGGCTGCGAAGTGTCGCTACGAGGCGCGCCGCTCTGGTCGCTGGACGACCAGCCGGATCCGAACCCCACGCTGCTGCGGCTCGACCCGGTCCCCGTGGAGTCGGTCGGCATCCTGGTCTACCCCGCGATCGGCGTCTCGACCAGCGGGTATCACGACGGAGACGACGCGCAACTGTCACTGACCACCTCCCCGGCCGGGGTGTGGGACGACGTGGTGCGGCGTGCATACCGCCCCGACCTTGGCCGGTATCAGTCGCCGGAGGCCTAGCCGCCGAACCAGGCGGCAGGCGGCCTGGTAAACCCCGGCGTCCGTTCATGATATCGCCCCGTTCAACGGTCGAACCATGAGCAAACTCTGGGTTTGATCTGGACCATGCGTTATTGGCCTGCTGTTTCATGGGCTTCGGGACGGGCGCCGGTCGAGTGAGGCTGGTTGGGGGCGGGCGAGTCCGACACGTCGGGCTCCGCCCGTTTCTTGCCGAGCAAGTGGGAGACGACCAAACAAGCAGGCCGATGGCGAAGGCGTTCAGCGGCAGGTAGATCATGCGGGCGGATCGGCCAGAATCGGTTGGCACACCCGTTACACCTGGTCCCCGACCTCCCGAGACAACCCTGAGGCGTCCAGGGCGTCGAGCGCACGGCGGTAGCGGTCGTCGGCGTCTTCCCGGTCGGACTTCTCCGGCAAGCCTTCCAGGCTGCCGCGGTGGATCATATCGGCATGCCGACGCAGGGCCGCGAGGAAATCCGGGTCGCGGGTGCGTCCGGCGATCGCGGCGATCGCTTCGAGCAGCCGGATTGTTACCGCCGCGTCGCCGCGAGCCGCCTGGCGGATCTGATGGAATGAGGCGTTGATGATCCCCGAAGCTGTCGAGGAGTCCGTGACGACGCGAAGGCGGCCGTCGTCGTCAAGGCGGAAGTCCGGGGGCATCTCCTTCGCCCCCAAGACGCACAACGCCGCGCCGAGACGATCGACGCAGTTGATCGCGGTGAACGGGTCGTTGACGCCCGGAGAGAGGGCACGCACCGCCACCTCGACAAGCTGGTCAATGGCGAACCCGACGTCCTGCGCCAACGTGCGTTGCCGGCCGAAGTAGAACGCGCCGAGGACCGCGTTGTTGAGGTCGTCGTCAACCCGGTCCCCCGGCCAGATTCGCACGAGATCACTGCCTTCAAAGATAAATTCGCCAGGGCGATTGACCACGGAAATGATCAGGTCTCGATCGTTTGCCAGATTCACCAGGCCATCGACGTCAATCGCCTGGAGATAGTCGCTGGACGGGGCCGCGATCGGGCGCGAACTCCGCTCAAAATCGGCCGGGAGGGCCTGCTGCCCGCCCGCCGACGACTCGCGAGCGTCATCCCCTTGGCCGTCCGGATACAGCCGGTCGATGGCCTGGCGCAAGTCTCGGCTCACCGCCGCGATCACATTCTCGGCCTGGATCGACTCGGCCGCGTGGTGGATGAAAAAGATCAGGACCCCGAGGCTGAAGAGAGCCATCAGCAGGCCGACCGTGACCGAGATGTGCGGCACGAATAGTTCGGTGTCCGTGCCGTTGATCGTTCTCAAGATGAGCAGACAATACGCGAACGTGGCGATGAACGTCCCCAACGCGACCTGATTGCCCCGGTCGCGCATGAAATTACGGAGCAGGCGAGGGCCGAATTGCGAGGACGCGAGTTGCAGGGCCACGATCGTGATCGAGAAGGTGATGCTCGTGATCGTCATCATCGACCCGGCGACCGTCGAGAGCACCGCCCTCGAGCCCTCGGGGCCCCTCGTGAACGTCCACCCCAACGTCGCGATCCAGTTCCGGGAGGCCGTGGCCTTGTCGAGACGGATCGTCGCCAGCGAGAGGGCGACGGCCCCCGACACCATGACGCTCGGCACGAACCAGAAATTCGCGCGAAGCTCATCCCATTTACTTGCAAGCCAAATTTTCATGATAATTCCTGATGGATTCTTGGTATTCACGGCTCTCTGAGGGCGACGGGCCTTGAAACCAAGGAACCATCAAGCTTACCACCCGGCGCGGTCGTGTCGATGGCCTCGTTGACACTCTGGAGGCCGAAGCCCGGGGCAGCCGAGCATGGTCAGGCCCGGCGGGGATTTACAAGCGACCTGGCCGAGTCTAAAATCAGACTTCACTTTTTGGCCACTCATCATCAGACAAGAGAAACAGCCGATCTCATTTGCTCGACCTCGATCGACCTGGCCAGCAGTCCAACTTGATCGATCAATTGGATGGCCCCGTTATCGTCAATCGAGGATTGCATGAGGGCAGGAGCGGTTGATTAAATAATAAATTCATATAAAATATTTTATCGAATTGCTTCCCGGTCGGATTCGTGGCCACGTACTGACCGAGGCAACCTAAAACGAGCATCCTTTGAACTCCAACAACATTGCGATCATGCTCTACGACTGGCCCACATGGACCATTACCGTCGGATTGTTCTGCGGGATGTTAGCCGCCAACGAAATCGGCTTTCGTCTGGGTCGTCGCCACCATCGAGAGGAAACCGAACCCTCGCGGACCGTGTCAGGGGCCCTCAAGGCGAGTGTGCTGGGCCTTGTCGCCTTGCTGCTCGCATTCTCGTTCTCGGCGACCACCAATCGATACAACATGCGTCAGCGAATCGTGCTCGACCAGGCCAACGCGGTCGGCACCTGTTACCAGCGCGCCGGCCTCCTTCCCGAACCGTCCCGAGATCGCATCCGAGAGACCCTTCGACAATACGTCCGCACCCGGCTTGATGATTCACGCGCGGGTTACGATCGGGCGGAAATGACCAGGATGAGGGAGGAGATCGACCGACTCCTCAATACGCTTTGGTCAGCGGTCGAGGAGGCCAATCGGTCGCAACCGGACGCGGTTCGCAACAGCATGATCGTGCCAGCCGCCAACGAGGTGATCGACCTGAGTTCGTCGCGGGCCTGGGCCAGCCGGAATCATCTTCCGGACCCCGTCCTCGTGCTGCTCTTGGCGAGCGTGCTCGTCTCCGGCCTCTTGCTCGGGCACTCGTCCGGCCAGTCGGGAAAACGGCACGTCGGGCTCTGGTCGGCGTCGAATTTGATCCTCGCCCTGGTCTTGTTCGTGGTCCTTGATTTTGATCGCCCTCGACGCGGCCTGATCCGGGTCGATCAGACGCCGCTGGTCGAATTGGACGCCTCGTTCAAACGAACCGCACCCCTTTAATCGCGCATCCTCAGCGACGCTCCTTCACCATGCGGAGGCCGGTATCGTGCGGCAGAGAATCCTTGCCGCATTCCAGGGTAAGAGCGGAGCAGTAAAACGTATTCCCGCTCGACCCGAGGATGGCCGAACGAATGGACCCCTTGCTTCGGATCTCGGGCACGCCGCCCACCTCATGGACCTATTTCGGCAACGACGTCTGGCTCCCCGAGCCGATCGGCCCGCAGATCTTCCCGAGCGGCCACGCCATCACCGCGGAATTGACTATCCCCGAGGGCGGCGCGGAAATGGCGTCTTCGACCGCCCTCCAGAGAAGTGTTCGCTTCGACCCGATCAAGGGGATTTCCTCAATATCAAGGCCCGACACCATGAAATGGCGTTTCCTCCTACCTGCCACGATGCTCGCCTTCAGTTGATCGGCCGTCGTGAATGGCGCTTAATCGGCCGATGTCGGGAAGAAGCCGAACATCGTCGTGATCATGCTTGACGACGTCGCCCCGTTCGACCTCTCCTCCTATCACAGAGGCTTGGGCTGCTACCAGACCCCGAACATCGACCGGCTGGCCGAGGAAGGATTGATGATCAGCGACTACTACGGCCAGCCTAGTTGCACCGCCGGACGAGCGGCCTTTCTGACTGGCCAGTACCCGATCCGAACCGGACTGACCTCCGTGGGCCAGTCGGGCGCCGAGATCGGACTGAAGCAGGAAGACCCAACGATCGCCGAACTGCTCAAGCCGATGGGTTACGCCACCGCCCTGTTCGGCAAGAGCCATACCGGCGACCGGAACGAGTACCTCCCGACCGTGCATGGGTTCGACGAGTTCTTCGGCATCCTCTACCACCTGAGCATGATGGAGATGCCGGAGCAGCCGGAGTTTCCCAAAGCTCAGGACTTCCCGGGCCGCCCACGTCCCGTCATCTCCAGCAAGGCCAGTGACCGAGACGATGCGACCGTCGACCCACGCTGGGGTCGTGTGGGGAAGCAAACGATCGAGGACCAGGGATCGCTCGGCCAGGAACGGATGAAAACGTTCGATGACGAAGTTTTCGACGTCACCAAGACTTGGCTCGACCGGACGAGCCGCGCCGACCGTCCGTTCTTCCTGTGGTTCTGCCCGAACCGCATGCACCAGCAAATCCACGTTGGCCCACCCTGGAAGGGGAAGAGCGGCCATGGAAACTACGCCGACGCCCTGATGCAGGTGGACGCGATCATCGGTAAACTCCTCGACGAACTCGAC
>JBDTIR010000428.1:0-3800 GCA_039936275.1 Isosphaeraceae bacterium
TATCCATTGAGCGGCTCGACATCGCCAAAGGTCCAGGGGTCACTGAACCTGTGAGTCGATGTCCTCTTCTGGGATCAAGGGCCTGGAGGGCTCGGCGGCCAAGGAGTTCCAGGGGTACGAGACGGCCCGTTCGTAGCGTTGACGCATGGCCGAGTGCCAGGCCGCCCAGGCGGCGGCCGACTCGGCCAAAGCTCGATGGTCGCGAAGCTGGCGGTCGGCGTCGGCGACCATCTCCTCGGCGCGTCGGGCCCTGGGCGAGCCGGATCGAAACCCCTTGGCAAGTTCGCGGACGGATCGGACGTGCTCGGTCAACCGTGCTTCGTCCGCGTTGAGTTGTTGAGCCAGACGGAGCGCGGCGGTTGCTCGCAAGGCATGGTCGTTGGCCTTCATCCGGCAATCGAGGGCCCACTGCCTGGCCCGTCCGACGCCCAAGGCGCCACCCAAAACCAGGGCCGTCAAGGCGACCAAGGCCATCAATCCCGCCACGGTCAGGCGCGGCCGTGGACCAGGCATGAGCGTCTTCCAACCCAAAAGGAGCCGAAATCTCGACCAAAGAGGGGCCACAACCTGCCGACGACCCGGTTCTACTCTGGCCGAACCCGGTCCATCGTAATGATCCAGCCCGCCTCTTGTCGATGATCCAGGCCGTCCCGTCCTCCTACTCGGCGGTCATTCCGCCGGTCTGGACGTCCGGCTCGGGCTTCGATCCCTCGTCGATTGCGGCGGCAAGCATCGCCTCGGGACAAGGGTGGAGGAACTGGATCCGGACGCGATACCAGCCCCGGGCGTCGGGAACCACGGTGAGAACCCAGGCCTCGATCCAGGTCTCTGAGTCGCCCCCCTCCAGACGGAATCGGACCAAGCCCGACTCCGGCAGAGCCATGGCGAGACTCAAGGCCGCCCCCCCCTTGCTGATATTGACGACCCGTCCCGGCGCCTGGCGCGTCTCGGCGCCTTCGCCCCAGGCCAAACGAGCCAAGGCGTGGCTGGACCGACGGGGGTCGCGCCGTAAGTCGCGTCCTGTGGCGAGTTTGAACGCTCGCTGGAATCCACTGAGAACTGCGATCTGCTGCTCGATCATGGCGTCCTCCCAGGACTTTAGTGACTTGGTTGATCCCGGTGATCCCTTGCTCCGTTGCCTGGAAGAACCTAGGCCACGCACCATCACTGCATGGCATGATGTGGCCATGAATCGACGCCGAAGCGGCAGTCGTGTGGCGAAGAGTGCGCACAAGTCCGGCCCGAGCTTGGTCTGGTCAGTCTGGTTGAAGATGTTACAATTCCATACTGTTACCGGCCTTTGCCGTCGAAACGCCGCGAGGCCGGGGCGTCTCGGTAAGCCGGCGCGAGACGGCAGGTCGTCGATACCGGCCCCGAACCCGTGCGGAGGGGGGGGCCGGCCCAGGCAATGACAGGGAGCACGATGTACGTACCGAAGCAACTCTTCTTCACCAAAGGGGTGGGGACGCATCGCGAGAAGCTGTCCAGCTTCGAGCTGGCCCTGCGCGACGCCAAGATCGCCTGCTACAACCTGGTGCGGGTTTCCAGTATCTTCCCGCCCATGTGCGAGGAAGTCACCGTCGATCAGGGGGTGCCGCAACTCAGCCCCGGCCAGATCGTCCACGTCGTCATCAGCGAGTGCGCCACGGCTGAGCCCAACCGCCTGATCGCCGCGAGCGTCGGCGTGGCCATCCCTCGTGACCGCAGCACCTTCGGCTACCTCTCCGAGCACCACGCCTACGGCCAGACCGACAAGATCGCCGCCGACTACGCCGAAGACCTCGCCGCCGAAATGCTCGCCACCGTCCTCGGCGTCGAGTTCAACCCCGACAGCTCCTGGGACGAAAAACGGGAAATCTGGCGGATCGCCGACGTCATTTACAAGACCAAGGAAGTCACCCAGACCGCCGTCGGCAACAAGGACGGACTCTGGACCACCGTCGTCGCCGCCGCGGTCCTCTTGCCCTGAACGACCGGCGAGGCTCGGCCGGGTGCGCCGGACGTCAGAGATGATCAAATCGGTGATTTCCAATCCGAAGTCCCGATTTGACCATTCTCCAACCGCGCGGCTCAAGCCAAGAAACGGAGGAGCGCGATGGCCACGGTCACACGGCGGGACGGCCCCGCCACATTGAAAGGCGTACCTTACGCGACATATCTCCAGCTTCGGAACGCTCCGGGAAACCAGGGGCTCCGGATGACCTATTTTGATGGGACGTTGGAGATCATGTCGCCCGAATATCGTCATGAAAACCCGACTCGGAAATTCGATCTCTTGATCCGAAACATTGTCGCCGCTTTTGGCATCCCCTGCACCTGCGCCGGCTCGACGACGTTTCGCAAGGGCGGCCCCGGGCCGAAGCGGGGGCACGGCAAAGAACCGGACACGAGCTTCTATTTCAACAACCTGGCCCTGATCGCCAGCAAGCAAACGATCGACCTGGAAACCGACCCGCCGCCCGACCTCTGGATCGAAGTGGACAACCGGGCCAGCTCCCGAGGGCGCTTGCCGGTCTACGCGGCGCTCGGCATTCCCGAAGTCTGGCGATACCGGGTCGGCACCGGCCGGCTCTGGTTCGGCCGGCTCGAGAACGAGGCGTACACGGAGATCGACCGCAGCACGGTCTTGCCGATGCTCACGCCTCCCTTGGTCCAGTTCGCCCTGGCGCAGTGCGGCGCGGACCAAACCGCCTGGGACCTCTGGCTCCGCGCCTGGGCCGCAGGGGGCTTGGCGACCGACGCCTGACGAATTGAGATTCCCCTCTTCATATTCGCGTAGTGAATGATCTCCATGAGCGACTACTTGAATCATATCAGCCGGCACCGGATCGCCCCTCCGGCGGTCTCCGGCTCGGTCTCGGCCGCCGATCTGATCGACCAGGCATTCCTGAGTTACAACGGCGGCCGGTTGCGCGAACTCTGCCAGGTCTTCGCCCGCAAGATGCTCGAACCGGATTGCACCGTCGGCCTGACGATCTCCGGGGCTCTGACCCCCGCGGGCCTGGGCATGAGCTGCCTGGTCCCCTTGATCCGCGCCGGGTTCGTTGACTGGATCGTCTCGACCGGGGCCAACCTGTATCACGACACCCATTACGCCCTCAACCTCCCTTTGCATCAGAGCGTTCCCGGACTCGACGACTTCGCCTTGCGCGAACATGACATTATCCGTATCTACGACATCGTGTTTGAATACTCGACCCTGCTTGACACCGACGCCTTCTATCGTGAGCTGCTCAAAGGCGAGACATTCGCCAAGGCGATGGGCACGGCGGAGTTCCATTACGAGGTCGGCAAGTATCTCCACGCCCGCTCGACAACCCTGGGCGGAACGCCGGGTCATAGCCTCTTGGCGGCGGCCTTTGAGGCCGGAGTGCCGATCTATACGTCAAGCCCTGGCGACAGCTCGATCGGCATGAACCTGGCCGCCCTGAGCCTCGGCGGGGCCAACCTGCACATCGACACCTTGCGCGACGTCAACGAGACGGCCGCAATCGTCTACCACGCCAAACGCGACGGTGGCGGCTCGGGCGTCCTGATCCTCGGCGGCGGCAGCCCCAAGAACTTCATCCTGCAAACCGAGCCGCAGATTCAGGAAGTGCTCGGACTTGACGAAAGCGGACATGATTACTTCCTTCAGGTGACTGACGCCCGACCAGACACCGGCGGCCTCTCCGGAGCCACCGCCCACGAGGCGATGACCTGGGGCAAGGTTGACCCCGACCGCCTGCCCGACGCAATCACTTGCTACACCGACAGCACCATCGCCCTTCCGTTGCTGACGGCCTACGCCCTGGCCAGAC
>JBDTIR010000429.1:0-5954 GCA_039936275.1 Isosphaeraceae bacterium
TGAACCCTTGCCCTTGCGGGTATCGATCGGATCCCCGACGCGCCTGCCATTGCAGCCCGCCGCAGGTCGAGAAATACCTGAGCCGGATTTCCGGGCCGCTGCTCGACCGGATCGACCTTCATGTCGAAGTCCCCGCCGTCCCGTTCACCCAGCTTTCCGAAGCTCCCCCCGGCCCGACCTCCGCCGATTTGCTCTCTCAGGTCCTCGCCGCCCGCGCCCGGCAAGCCGAGCGTTTCGGCCACAAGGGGCCGGGCGTCAACGGCCGGATGACGCCCCGTCAGGTCCGCAAGTATTGTCCTCTGACCCCCGACGCGCTCGCCATTCTCAAAGGCGCGATGGAAGAACTCGGCCTTTCCGCCCGCGCCCACGACAAGGTCCTCCGCGTCGCCCGCACGATGGCCGACCTGGAAGGGACCGACGGAATCGAACCCCACCACGTCGCCGAGGCCGTCGGCTACCGCTCGCTCGATCGCTCCGTCTGGGTCTGATGGATCGGAGAATGATGAAGTCCATCGTTCCTGGAACAGGAGAGAACCCGATCGCCAGACGAGTTGAACCACCCGTCGCCAACAGATTTCTGGTGGATAGGAGATGCGCGTTCACTGATCGCGGAGCAGGGGTCGATCCATCCAAAATGGGGCGTGGGTTCCTGGCGCAATGGCCGTTTGATTCTTGCCAATCACAGGTCTCAAAAGAGCGGGAGTGCCCTCTTTCCGCCAGGCCCAACCGCCTGTCCATGGGCGAGACACTCCTGACCCGCGAAATCGAGAATGGAAACAGCCCAAGGTTAACTGGACCCATCGGTTTTTCTCGTGACACCTCAACCCCTTGCTTGTTACATTGGCGCTGTGGAACGAGCAAACGGATCATGGTGACCCGGTCAAGGAGCATCGGTATGCATTACCATCGAGTGGGACGGCTCGTGGTCGGTCTCGGAATCGCCCTGGTTGGTCTCGGGATCGGTCCCGCGAAGGCTGAGCCGCTGTTCGGGATTTCCGAGTTTTCCGACCATCTTGACACGTTCAACCCGGCCACGGGCCAGACCCTCAGTTCGGTCGTGGTGACAGGGACTGCGGGCGGATTCCGGGACATCGTCAGCAACCATGCTGGTCAACTTCTAGTGGCGAGTTGGGGGGCTCACGGAGAGGCTCCGGTAGGAGGGGACAACGTCCTGTTCCAGCTCAACCCCACGACAGGAGCGACGACAGCCATTGGGGCCATCACCAACGGCACGGGCAAGGTGTACTGGGTCGAGGGAATGGCCTGGGTCAACGGCGCCCTCTATGGCTCTGCCAATCCGTATGACCTCTCAACCGGCAAATATGAGGGGTATACGAACGATGGCGCGACCGAGCTCATCACGATTGATCCGACCACCGGCCACGCCACCGACATCGGATACTTCGGATCGAACTTCCTGAACATGCAAAACATTGCATATTCGCCGTCCTACGGGCTGATCGGCTCGGACATCGGCACACTCGATCCCACCCTGGCCAACCCGAACGATCCCAACAGCGCGTTCCAGACATTCCACACCACTCCCTCGTTGGTCAAGATCGACCTGACCACCGGCCAGGCCACCAAAATCGCCGACATGCCCCATGATCCCAACACGCTGATCTCTAACCCGATCAACAATTATCTAAGCCCCCAGGCAACCTATGTGGCCGGGCTGGATTTTACCCCTGACGGTCGGACTCTCTATGGCGCGACGATCCAGACGCACTTCGGCGGTTCGAACTCCGGTCTGGTCACGATCGACCCGGTCACGGGAGCCGTGACTTCGATCGGCACACTGAACGAGCCGTTGGTCGTCGGCCTCACGTTCGCCGCTGTCCCCGAGCCTTCCGCCTTCGTGCTGTTCGGTCTCGGACTTGTGGTGGTGGGACTCTGGCGCCTGCGGTCGTCGTGAAACGGAGCTTTTGTCTCCGTTGATTTTGGGCACCCAACCCCAGCCACCCAATCACTCGGCACTCTTGCCGCTCGGAAGGGTGAAGACTCGTCGCTGAATCCGGAACAGGGCTCGTGCCGAATCGCCTTGGCAGTTGATCTTGGCGACGCTGGTCGTCAGCGCTGTCCGACCCCCGTAGCATGCCCCAGCGCTGACCCAGCGGGTCAAGACGATCAACAAGTCAACGAGTCAGGTCAATGAAACGGCTCGGCCGGCCCAAGCAGGCTGCCGTCACCTTGCCGAAACGCCGCGGACCTTCCGACCGAGGGGTTTTTCTTGTAGAGGTAAGATCAACGCCTCGGAATCAATCTGGACCCGGGCATTCTCTTGCCTCGACCTTGGATTCCCGGCAAGTCTCCTCTAGGCATGGCCGAGAGACCGCATAGAATAGTCAGTTCGCCGGGCATGTGGTTTGCGTCTGGAGCCCCGGTGCGTGGAATGGTCTGGACCCGGATTGTAGGGCACAATGTGGGAGTGTCCCGCCCTTGACCGATATGATCGATGCACGGCAGACACTTCCCGGATCCAAGGGTGCCGAGGTCGCCGCTCAGCTCGCCCCCGGTGAGTCTGTGCTGGCCTGGTTCGAGCCGGACCTTGATTCCGATTTGAACTACGTCGAAGGTCTGGTCGTCCTGACCAACCTCCGCATCCTTGATTGGGGCGGCCACGCCACAAAGCCCCATTCCCTGAGCGTTGTCAACGGCAACGGCAAGGCCCGGGTCGCGGCCCATTGGCAATCATGGCCCCTGACCGCCGTCGCGGAAGTCCGTGCCCGAGAGCACGCGGGACTCGGCCTGCTCGATTTGCTTGGTCCCGCCGGACGCCTCGCCCACTGGCGATACACGATCAGCAGAGCGCCCGCCGCGCATCGCCTGGTCCGCCGGTCCGAGTCGTTCCGACTCGACGGCCAGATCGAAGAGAAACGGCTCGCTGATCCGACCTGCCCAAGCTGCGGCGCGACCCTGCCCCCTGACCAGGAAAGCTGCCCGATCTGCGCTCCGGCCTCGGCCCCGCCCACGACCTCGTCGCTCTTCCGGCTGCTCCAGTTCGGCAAACCACATATCGCCCTGGCCCTCCTGGGCTTCGCCTTGACCCTGCTCGCCACGTCCATCAGCCTGATTCCCACGTATCTGACCAGCCCTTTGACCAACCGGGTCTTGATCCCGCTCCACGACGCCAAGACCACCGCCGAGATGGCGACCCCGTTCCGCCTGGCCATATACTACCTCTCGGCCCTGGCCATCGCGGCTCTCCTGGCCTGGGGCTTGGCCTGGGCGCGAAGCTGGGTCCTGGGCCTGGTGAGTGAACGCATCAGCGCCGACCTGCGCGATCAAACCTACGCCCATTTGCAAAAGCTCTCGCTCGAATACTTCGGCGGCAAGCGCACCGGCGACCTGATGGCCAGGATCAGCAGCGACACCGAGCGGATCTGTAACTTCCTGTCGATCAACCTGCTTGACTTCATCACCGACGTCCTGATGATTGTCGGCACGGTCATCGTCCTGATCTGGATGGACCCGGTGCTTGCGGCGGCGGCCTTGATCCCGTTCCCGGTGATTTTCTGGCTGGTGCATCACTCCCGCTTGAAGCTCCGCAACAGCTTTGATCAGGCCACCCGCGCCTGGGGCGCGATGACCAACGTCCTGGCCGACACGATCCCCGGCATCCGCGTGGTCAAGGCGTTCGCGCAGGAACAGCGCGAGGTCGAGCGGTTCCGCAAGGCCAACAACTACGTGCTCACGATCAACGTCCGGGTCAATAACATCTGGGCCTTCTTCGCGCCGACGGTCGCGCTCTTGACCCAAGGCGGCCTGCTGGTCGTCTGGTCCTTCGGCGTCTGGCGGGTCTCCCAGAAAAGCATCCTGGTGGGCGACCTGGTCGCGTTTCAGCTCTTCATGGCTCGGTTTTATACCCGCCTGGAGGCGATGAGCCGGATCGTCCAGGTGACGCAGCGCGCCGCCGCAGGCGCGGCGCGGATCTTTGAGATCCTCGACCGCGTGTCCAGCGTCGCCGAGCCGGTGCGGCCGGTCAATCCAACCGGGCTCCTGGGCGGCATCGAACTCCGGGGCGTTGGCTTCCGCTACGGTAGCCGATCGGTCCTTCAGGACGTTCATTTGTCAATCCAGCCTGGAGAAATGATCGGCCTGGTCGGTCCCACCGGGGCCGGCAAGAGCACCCTGGTCAACCTGATCTGCCGATTCTACGACGTGACCGAAGGGTCGATCCTGATCGACGGCACCGACGTCCGGCGGTTCCCGGTCGAGGAATATCGCAAACATATCGGCATTGTTTTGCAAGAGCCGTTCCTGTTCTTCGGCACGATCGCCGAGAACATCGCCTACGGCCGCCCCGAGACTAGCCGCGCCGACGTCATCGCAGCGGCCAGAGCGGCCAAGGCCCACGAGTTCATTCTCCGCCTGCCCGACGGCTATGACTCCCTGGTCGGCGAGCGCGGCCAGAGCCTCTCCGGCGGCGAACGGCAGCGAATCTCGATCGCCCGCGCCCTCTTGATCGACCCCAAGATCTTGATCCTCGACGAGGCGACCTCCGCCGTCGATACCGAGACCGAACGCGAGATCCAGGAAGCCCTCGACAACCTGACCCGAGGCCGGACGACCATCGCCATCGCCCACCGCCTCAGCACCCTGCGCAAGGCCGACCGCCTGGTCGTCATCGAACGCGGCCGGATCGCCGAAGTCGGCCGTCACCACGACCTGCTCAAGACCCCCGCCGGCGCTTACGCCCGGCTCCACCGCGCCCAGGCCGAAATGGCCAAGGCCCTTTAGGTCTTGTGAATGGTTCCCTATCTCATGAATAACGAACCCGCTTTGGCAACCAAATTTGGCCTGAGCCTCGACCCCTGGGGCCGCCTGGTGTTGATTGACGCCGAAGGGCGGCGGTATGTTGGGGTCGAGCCTGTGCGCGCATTCCCGATCACCGATCCAGGCCATTGGATTTCGATCCTCAACGCCGAAGGTGGGGAAATCCTCTGTATCGAGAACCTCGCCGAACTGAGCCCAGCCACCCGCCAGATTCTGGAGCAAGAGCTCGGTCGTCGCGAATTCGTGCCGCTGATTCAGAAGATTGAGCGGGTTTCGGGCGACTCGCTGCCCTCGGACTGGACCGTCCTCACCGACCGAGGCCGGACCCGGTTCACGCTCGATAGCGACGACCACATTCGCAAACTGGGCGACGGCCGGGTCTTGATCACCGACCCTCGCGGCCTTCGGTTCCAGATCACCGACACCCGCGCCCTGGACGCCCATAGCCGCCGCCTGCTCGAACGCTTTCTCTGAGCCGAACCTTTGGTTCCACCATCAATCACGGTGGTTCAGCGGACCAGATTCGAGTAGACTTGGGAGACGATCAACGCCCGTCAAACGAGCCCAGAGACCCCCGCGCGATGCCCTGGATTCCCCACATGATGATCCTGGACGACGACACGCGCGTCCTCGATTCGCTCATGCCCAGCTTTGCCAATGATCTGGCCCGCGCCCTTGGTCGCAGCCCGGCCGCCGGCGCGTCCTTGCGTCAGGGCGACACCAACGCGGGCGGCGGGGCGAAGACGATCCAGATCAAGGTCACGGCCCACGGTTACGACAGCGAGCGGCTCGCCTCGTACCGCCATCGGTCGCCCTACCACGTTCACCTGCACCTCGTCCGCGAGCGCGGCGGCCGGTTCGACCTGGCGCGTCGACTCCTGAACGAGCAACTCTTCGCCGTCGTCGTCTCCGACCTGCGGTTTTCGGACGACGCGGGCGGTCAGAGGGCCGGGCAACTGTTCATTGACGAGATGGCCCGCGTCCACCCCGAAGTCCAGGGGCTGCTGTACTCGGCCTATCCCCCCCCTGAAGGGTTTCCGCCTGATCGGTTCATCCGCAAAGGAGCCGACACCTCCGGCGGTCCTGACCTGGCCGACGCCGCCGTCTCGGCCGTTGAGCGTCATCTGCACGATCCGTCAATCGCCGCCTTTGTCGCGGCGATCGCCGATCACGGATTG
>JBDTIR010000430.1:0-7439 GCA_039936275.1 Isosphaeraceae bacterium
CCGGTGGACTTCTGAGCGTTGCGTTGGTTGGCGAGTCGTCTTGCGGTGCTGGTGGACATTGGGGTTGATCCTCGTTCGATGCCAAAGACACGGAGAGAACACAAAGGGGTCAGATCAAAACCGCCCCGAGTCGTTGCGTCCCCTCGTTGGCGACGCCGGCCCGGCTTGGGCGGTTCTTTGGCCCTTCCCTTACACTCTCGCCAGGCTCGAACCGAGTTATCACCCTTTTCTAGAAAAATGCCGATCGAACGCAAAATGGAGGTTTTGCCAATGACCGACCTTGGTCAAGGGCCGCCCTTTGACCTCGAAGAAAAGGTAATCAACAGCCGAAACTTGCCAGAACCCTCGACACTTGCCAAAATGGCTAGACCAGCTTTTGGAGGGCAGACCACCTCTCCAGAACAGATCAACCGGGAGCATCGCCGCGCTTGAGGATCTTTTGAATGCCAGCGAGGTTGATGCGATCGCCTTGAACTCGACGGGTCAGCGGACGTCCACCGATCCTGCGCGACGAGACCAGCCGGCGGGGTCATGGGCGTGGGACGTCGCACGAGGGCAGACGCCGAGTGTGCCGCCGAACCGGGTCGCGTCATTGATTTCCGTCGTAAGTGCAAAATCAATAATCAACTATTCCAATCATCTAAAGTGATCTGCTTCCACCAGCCGAGCTGATTGGTGAGCACGTCGCCCGTGGTCGCGCCCGTCACCGACGTGATTGTGGGAAGCAGATTCAGGGTCGGATTCGGGAACGTCCAGCCGTTGAAAACGCTGTAAGTTCCCAGGAAATAGACCGTCCCGGTCTTACTGCCGGGCGAGTCCGGCTGGTAGTAGGATGAGGCGCTCGACGGCCAGATCCCCACATAAGACTCAGGGTAGTTCGGGTAGTAATAGAGTGGCCAGACGAGCGGCGTGAGAACCGAGAAGTAGAAGGCGTGGAAGGCGTTCTCCGTTGCCTCGGCCAGATTTTCGGTCGTTTGGTCGGGCCAGACCAGGGTGTTGGATCGCACTGCGACGCCGATGGGCAAGAATCGGTTCGGATCGGCGAGGATCTCGGCCCGGAGTGCGCTATTGAGCGCAGCGGCGTTAGAAAATGTGTCTGAGAGGAACGTCTCCAGCGCCAGGTAGCTCAACTGGTAGGCCTGGTCGGATTGGCCCTTGGTCAGGTCGGAGACCGCTGCGTTGATGCCCGAGGCGATGAGCGACGCGACGACCCCTGCTCCGCCGCTAAACGCCTTGACGATCCCCCCCAGGGCGGCGCTGAAGACCTGGTCGAGGATGGCCGCGAATGCTGTGGTTTGTTGGTCCTTGCTGAGCTGAATCATTTGCGACGTGTCACTCAACTTCGAGCCCGCATCTGCATAAACCTGAGTGTTCAAAGCGGAGATGTTGGTGAATGTGTTGTAGACGGAGTTCACCGAGTTGAGCTCGTCGTAGAGCTCATTGACCAGCGATTTCCAGTCTGAAAGCGAGATCGAGAGCCCGCTCGGCACAGCCGAGTTGCGGAGCGCATTGACTGAACTTTCGTATGAAGACAAATTGCTCCTTGAGTCCAGATTCGTATACAACTCCCGGACCCCAACCCCCGGGCCAAGGCCCAATACAGTGCTGCTGATGTAGTCATATGCTGCTTTTTCGACCGTGGTCATTCCCGGGTAGCCCGTCTTCGGTTGATCGGCGAGGCCGTAGGTCAGCAGTTGAACGCCGCCGTTGGGGTTCGCGGCAACCGCTCGATACTTCGTGCCAGCCGCGAACGCCGTGAACGACGCCGGCGTGACCAGGTTGGTGTTGGTCGTGACGGGATTCAGGCCGTTATTGGAAACAACCTTCGTGATGGTCGCAGGCAGCCACGTTGAGCCGTCAGCCGAGAGTGTGTAGAGGTAACCGGTGGTGTCCTGAGCCCAGAGCGTGCCGTCGCCGGTCCCCGCAATGTTCGCAATGATCGCAGAGTTGGGCAGAACCGGCCCGGCCTGCCACGTCTTGTTGACCTGCTGGTAGAGCTGGTCTGGCTTCTGGGTGCCGGGGAAGGTCGCGATGGCCCAGACGGTGTTCGATCCCGTGATGGCGATCTGGCGGAGGTTCAGCCCGCCGGTCGACACCGAACTCCAGGCGGGGTTGTTGGATTCGTTCCATTGAGACAGGACGCCGTTGGACAGGGCCAGGACCAGTTGAGAAGGCCCCGCGACCTGCGTGATGACGACCTGGGCAGACGAGGACTTGCCCGGAACCTGCGAGCTGCCGCCGGCGAACACGATCATGTATTCGCCATAGGTTTGTTGATCAGCGAGCTCGACGATACTCGCCACGCCGTTGACCGTGTAGCTGACGACGACCGTGCGGCCCCAGATTGCGTTGGTCGCCCCGGCTGAGATCGAGGTGATCGGTCCGGGCGCTTCCCAGACGTTATACCAGGTCTGTCCATACGGATCGTACTGGTAAAGCGTCTGCGGGTTTGGAGCGAAGGCGGCCCAGACTGTACTGTCGGGGCTGATCGCGATTGGCGCGGGGCTCCGGTACTGTGACGGGTTTTCCGGGTGGACGACGCTCCAGCGCGTGCCGAGGTCGAAGCCCGGTCCCAAGGGGAGCGCCACCGACGGCGAGGCCGCGGCGGTCGGCGCGCCGACTTCACCAGGCTGTCTCGAAGGCACGCCAGGGGTGCCCGGGAAATGAGTACGGAATGCAGACAGAACCCGCGACCAGACTCTTGGATTGTGTGAATGCAAGGCCCGAACGATCCCCCTCCAGGCTGGCCGATCCTGGTGGCGCACGGTCGCCAACATCGACCTCCAGGCCTTCAGATCTCGCGATCGGATCGCCTGGACGTACTGCCTGTCCAGTCTGGCCAAGTCCCTCGGCATCGCCAGGCCGGGCGTTCGCCGAACGTGATTCGTGACCGCGAGGGTTGAATGATTGTGCCGCGCGACAACGTCATCGACGGCCGGAGCAGCCGGCAGAGCGCGGGCGAGCCTCGGCGGCGCGTGGGGGATCGCCGAGAGCATCTCGCGCGCCTCCATGGCCTCGATTGACGGTTTGAACCGGGGGGACGGACGGCGGATGCGAATGCGTTGGGAGCGCGGCATCGGTGTGGTTCGTGTCGTGGTGAAACAGAGCAGGGACGGAATTAACGCAAGCGGCCGATCCATCGATTCGGTCGAGCATTCTCACATGCTCGATGAAATGGACGATAAGCACTGGAGCGGGACATGTCAAGCAAAAGAAGAAATTTCACAACCTTCCAGAGAAAAGCAGGCCAAATCGGCCTATTGTAGAGAAATCGTTTGGTTCCGTCTTCCGGTTCAGAAGGGAGAACGTTCGAAGAGGGTCAATGGTCCGGTTCGTTGGCAACGAGGCGGACGTACTTTTCGCGGAGGCCGGCGAGGTGCTGGCGGGAGACCTCGTCGCCAGGGTCGAGGTCATGGGCGGTCGCCGCTTCGGAGAGGGCGAGGCGGAGCGAGCGTTCCACGGCGACGGGGTCGGGAGCATGCCAAGCGAGCTTGGCCTCTTGCTCAAAGGCGCGGCTCTGGATCAAGTGGGGACCAACGGCCCCGGGTCCGAGACGCTCCAAGGTCTGGCCGAAGCAGAGCATCCAACCGATCGTCCGGCGGACGTCGTCGTACCGGCCGGCGCGGCGGAAGGAGACCGCCTGGAGCGAACCGCGCTGGCTCGTTCGCTCAATGATCTCATCAATCAAGGCGGGTTTGAGCCGCAACGCGACGCGATGCGCCTCAAGGGTGTTGAGCAGACGGTCGGCCGTTGCCTGGAGGTCGAGCTGCCGGCCGGCTTCGGTCGCGGTCGATTCGCAGAGTTCAAGGGCGATCTGATCAGCAAGCAGGATTTCCAAGGATCGAGGCAGGCTCGCCCCGGCGGGAAGCCTGCCGAAAGCCGACAGCACGGCCGAGGGCGTCGAGTCAGGCGGCTCGGCCTCGAATCGCGCCAAGGAGTGGATCAGGGCGAGCATCGGATCGTCGGACAACCGGTGGCTGATCGCTTGAAACCGGTCGCGGTTGGCGATCAGTGCGCGGCGGGCCGCCTCGTGCTTGCCAAGGCGGTCCAGGGCCCGGGCGAACTCGACCCGCGCGACGTGCTGGGCGGCTAATGGATCAAGTGCTTCAGAATTTCCGGCATGAAGCGTGAACACGTCTTCCGAACATTGGAAATAATGAGCCGCTTCGTCAACCTGGTCCAGCATCAGGGAGAGGCCACCGAGCCGCCCTAGAACATCGGCGTACCGGGTCGCCAACGAGACGTCGGACGCCAGGCGGCCCGGGTCGTTCCCGAGCAGGTCGGCGGCGTCTTCCAGGAGCCGGCGGGCCCCCTTGGGATCACCGCCTCGGACCAGGTATTCCGAGAGCCGGACCTCCAGCGCTGAGATCGCGAAGGTAGACCGTGTTGACGGATCAGGGGCGCGGCGGAGCTGCGCCGACAGTTCGAGCACAACGGGCAAGGCGTCCTTGATTCGTTCACTGGCGAACCGCTCCGGCGACTCGACGGTCGTCCGGAGCAGGTCAGTGAGGTCGTCCATCACCATTCTTGCCGCGGATTCGTTCCGCAGGGCGCGTTTCAAGAGAACTTCGGATCGAGCGCGCTGGACTTCCGCGCGCGACCAGAGCGCGGTCAGGCCGATGAGGCTAAAAAGCACCGTCGCGGCCAGGAGGCCGGCCAAGGTTGCCGGGGCGGGATGGCGTCGGCACCAATGGAGGGCGTGCCCGGGCTTCGAGGTAGGGCGAGCCCGGATCGGGTAACCGTCGAGCCATCGCCGGAGGTCATCGGCCAGGTCGTCAGCCGAGTCGTAGCGGCGGCCTGGATCGTTCTGAAGGCAGGCCAGGCAGATCGTTTCCAGGTCTCTCGGGATCGAAGGGATCAAGGCCCTTGGCCGCGCCGGCTCGCGAGCGCGGAGCGATACGACCGTTTCCCCGGGGGTGGCCGCCTGGTAGGGTGGTCGTCCGGTCAGGAGGGTGTACAGGGTCGCGCCGAGGGCGAAGACGTCGGCCGCCGGTCCGATCGCCTCTCGAGGGCCGGCGACCTGCTCGGGGGCCATGAACGCGGGAGTACCCCAGGCGCCGAAGGCCCCTGCCGAGGCGGCCTGGACCGCTCGCTCGTCTTCATCAAGGGCGATGCCGAAGTCGGAAAGCAAGGGGGTCATCGCATCCAAAGGGCCCCCCGAGGGACCGT
Organism: Isosphaeraceae bacterium; assembly: GCA_039936275.1. Taxonomy (GTDB): domain Bacteria; phylum Planctomycetota; class Planctomycetia; order Isosphaerales; family Isosphaeraceae; genus JBDTIR01. Next base: position 5,170 of record JBDTIR010000430.1, read on the forward strand.
CAAGCAGGATGTTCGAGGGTTTGACGTCCAGGTGCAGCAAGCCATCGCGGTGAATCTGCGCGACCGCCCTGGCGACCGCCTTGACCAGCCTGGCGACGGACCTTGACGGCATCGGGCCGTTGATCCGGTCGGCCAGGCTGCCGCCTGGAACCAGGTCAAGCACCAGATAAAGATAATCCTCGTGCTCGCCAGCGTCATAAAGCCGAACGACGTGGGGGTGACGCACCCTGCTGATGGCTCTGGCCTCGCGAAGCCAGCGACGTCGAGGCCCGGCGCCCAGAACCGGCCCACCGTTGAGGACCTTCAAGGCAACGTTCCGGCCGAGCTGAACCTGTACCGCCTGGTAAACGACCCCGAACCCCCCCCTGCCCAGCTCGGCCCCGATCCGGAAGCCGGGGATCTCAGGCAAGGCCGGCCGCGACGGTCCCGGGGGCCAGAAGGTCGCCTCGGACGGATCAAGGCAGGCGAGCCGTTCAAGCTGGTCCCGGCAGTCAGGACACGCGGCGACGTGCCGCTCGATCGCGCGGAACTCCTCGACGTCGATCGAGTCGCGCCCGAGTCCTTGAAGCACATGACTTGGTGGGCAAATCATCATGAATTTGCCTCGAATGTTAGTCGTTCCGCTTCCTCGCGAAGCATCCGGCGCACACGCTTCTGAGCGGCGAAGGCGGCGGCGTAGGAGATTCCAGCCGCTTCGGCGGCTTCGCTCACCGAGCCGCCCTCGACCGTGACGCTCCAGAAGGTCCGCCAGGTCTGGTCATCGACCCGCCCTCGGACGGCCTGCTGAACGTGCTCGGCCTGGCGGAGCAAGGCTGGCCGTTCGCTCTCGTCGGCGTCGTCGGAATCAAGCAGGTCCAGGGCTTCGAGGTTTTCGAGCCGCCCCTCCTCCACGATCCGCCGCAAGGGGTCGGTCTGGCGCTGTCGCCAGAGGTCAATCGCCCTTGAGCGACAGAGCCGCCGGAGCCAGCCTCGAAACCGCTTGCCGGGGTCATATCGGTAGGTGCGCAGATGGCGTGCCAGCTCGATCCAGATCCGCTGGCAAAGCTCTTCCAGAGTGTCAGCGTCAAAGCGGAAGGCGCGGCAGTGCCGGCGGACCATCGGATCATAGCGCTCGACGAATTCCAACCAGGCCAGGTGGTCGGCCCAGTCGCCCAGTCGCTCCAAGAGGGCCCCGTCGGTGGTCTCGCCGTGGTGCGACGCCATTTGAGTTTCATCCGGCAAGAGAGGTCATCCGATCGAAATCGTTCGGATCGAGTTAATCCGCTTCGTCATTGTTCATGACCGCGCGAATGGTGGCACCATCCTAAACCAATGGCGGCCCGCGCCGCGAGTCTCTTGTTTTCTTAACAACATGGAATGACCCTTTCCGCGAAAGGTGTAACCACCCAATGCGTCGACTTCCGCAGTTTAGCTTCTGCATCGTCATTCTGGCCCTGATCGCCGTCAAGGCCGACGCCGAGATCATTGACTTCGAACTGACGCCGGACGGCTCGACGCCGACCGATAATGCGGCGCTGCACTTACCCTACGCGATCGACGGCGGCGGGACCGTGAAATTCTTCTTCGACACGAACGGGAACAATGTGTTTGACCGGGGAACCGATCAACTGCCGGTCTTCGAGCAGATCGGAGCGAACGACCCCGACGGGTTCCACTCCGAGTACTGGTCGGATCAGAAAGGCACGCCGGTGTTCGATCGCGCGAGGCCGGGCTACGGGCCGCAACTCGGCCAGTTTTTCCTGCGTCAACCGGATGGGATCGGGGTCGTCAACGGCCCGTTTATGATCTCGTATGACACGCCCCAGACGATCCGGGAATTCTCCGGAGAGATCTGGGACATTGACAAAGGCGAAAAGTGGCGGGTCGATGTGCTCAACCCGTCCGGCTCAGTCCTGGCCACCCGGGATTCACCGGTGGGGCTCGCTGGTCTCGATCCCGCGTCCCTGGACAGCCTCCCCTGGAACTTCGCCTTCACGAACCTCCCCGACGGCGTGCAAGCGATCCGCCTGACGTTCATCGGCGCTAAGACCGACGGCATCGGCCTCGCGTTCAACAACTTCTCGGCCACCCGGGCCGTCCCCGAGCCGACCAGCCTCGCATTGCTCACCTTGGGCACGCTTGGCCTGCTGGGCTACCAGCGGCGACACAAACAGAGTAGCAAGTAAGTCATCTCTCCCCGATCTCCATCAAGTAATCTGATGGAGATCATTGCCCGTCACTCGAAGAAGCGAGAAAGAGGAGAACCCGTTCGATGCTCAAGCACGTTTTCG
>JBDTIR010000431.1:0-8202 GCA_039936275.1 Isosphaeraceae bacterium
TCCCTACCACTGGGAGTATCCTGACCCCTTGAACGCCCGCCAGAAACCCAAGTCGGCCGCCGACGTCAAGAAACGTACCTGATCGAAATGGAGAAATCAGCGCTCAAAGCGCCGGATCGGCCAGGCCGAGCCTGGCGAAGGCGGACAATCGCACGGCGCACGCATCACAATGACCACACGCCCGGCCGTCGGGCCTTGGGTCATAGCAACTGTGGGTCATGCTGTAATCGACCCCGAGAGCATGTCCTCGGGTAATGATCTGTTCTTTGGTCATCATCAACAAGGGGGCGTGGACGCGATAGGTCCCCGAGCCCTCCACCCCCGCCTTGGTCGCCAGGTTCGCCAGGGTCTCAAACGCCCGCAAGAACTCGGGACGACAATCAGGATATCCAGAATAGTCGACGCAATTGATCCCAATAAACAGGTCGAACGCGCCCATCGACTCAGCCCAGGCCAATGCCAAGGACAGAAAGACGGTGTTCCGCGCCGGCACGTAAGTGATCGGGATGCCTACGGTCATCGACTCGGCCGGGCGGTCCTTGGGGACTTCGATATCCGCCGTCAAGGCGCTGCCGCCAAAGGCGCGCAGGTCGATTTCTTGCTCGATGTGCCGGACCACGCCAAACGCCCGCGCGACCCTTCGCGCCGCCTCGCACTCGACGACGTGTCGTTGACCGTAGAGCACCGTCAGGGCGTACAGTTCAAAGCCCGCTGCCCGCGCCTCGGCCAATGCCGTCGCCGAGTCCAACCCGCCACTCAAGAGCACCACCGCCTTCGGTCTCTGGTTCATTTCTTTGCCTCTTGATGTTGTACGATTACGCATTTATTGATATTATATAATTCGATCAAGTTTTACACATTCTACATGATATAGATTGCGAAACAGCCTGAGTAACATTCATTTCTCTAAGTCGTTCGATTCGAAGGCTGAAACAGTTCGGGCATCGACCGGTTGCGGAGAGGTCCCAAAGGTCGGTGAAAATCCGGCCGGTGCGCAGCGAGAGACCGTATTCCATCGCGGCTTCGATGGACGTCAGCGAAGGAGGGGTGAACTCTCCGGCCTCGGTCAGAACGTCCATCGCGCCGTTGCCGGCGCGAGTGGGGATCAAGGAGCAGACCGACGCCCCACAATCAAAGGCGAAATCGAGCGATCGCTTCGCCCAATCGACCCCTTCCGCTTCCGAGAGCCAGGGGGGACGGACGAGGATGAAGACGCGCAGATCCATGTTTTCCGCCTTGAGGACGTCGGCCGCGCGGCGAAAGGAACTGAGCGTCATCCGTTTGTTTAATCGCGCCAGGACTTCTGGATGGGTAGTTTCCAAACCCATTGCGACCTCCAGTCGGTTGGAGAGGAGGTCGCGAAACGCCAGGCAACGCGGGCCGATCAGGGTGGGATGGCACTCGACGACGACCCTTGAGAACATTGACGCCTGATTGGCGATCGCCGGGTATTCCGTGGGCGGGATCGCGCGCGGATCGAAGAAACTTCCCGCGTTGTAGAGTTTCAAGGTTGCCCCGTTTGTCGAGCACGAGGGCAGATTGTCCAGGGCGTACTGGATCTGCGCGGCAATCGCGCCTTCAGGGACCGTTTCATCCAGGGTATGACGCCAGAGGTCGCACATCAGGCAGCGCCATGGGCATTCCCGATTGGTCAGGAAGATCGTCGCGACCTCAACCGCAGCCCCGTCCGGCCCAGCCTCCTCTTCCGCCAAAAACGCATGCGGACGCCAAGGAGACAACGAGCGCCGGGACGTCCGATGAGACAGAATCCATTGGTCCCGCGCGGACGAGGTCTCGGGATAGAGAGTCATGATAACTTGCCACAATAATTCGTATTGTTTTTTGCGGATAATACGCATATCACAAAATTGAACGAGCATATTCACTTAGATCGGCACAGCATTACCAGAGACACGCTCGGCGAACGGGGCCCAGGAGGCTCGGAGCCGCTCCTCCCACTGCTTGAGAAAGATCTGACGGCACGTTGACTTGCTGACGCGCCACTGGCGATAGCTGCCACCCGCTCCAGCCTGGAACCGGCGTTTCGGGAAGACCGGCATGCGGGTCCCGATGACTGACTCAACCCCGGCGCGAACCACGTCGGCCTTGAGTGTGTACAGGCGTTCGACGTCCCCTTGGAGCAATTTCTCGAACGGGATGGCCACTGCGCTAGCGATCACCGACCGAGTGGTGTAGGGACTGAACGCCGAAAAACCAAGCCGTTGCGCGGGAGCATAGGTCCGAACATAAGCACGAGAGAGGCCGCCCGAGTAGGTTTGGCTGTGCTTGATCGCGTCAATGCCCCAACCTTCCTGATAGAGTAGAGGATTTTTCAAGATACTCGAAATCGTCAGGTCCGAATCTTCCAAGGGGTACGATTTCAGGTTCTCATCGCCGCCGTCGCCGTCAATGAGGTATCGGATCGAGGGGTGCCGATCGCGAATCGCCCTGAGCAGCAACAACGAAGTCGCGGCGCACTCGACGTCCAACGGGTGATAATCCTCGATCGTCGCAATCGCGTCCTCCATGTCGGGGACCACGCCGTCCAGGCAGACTCGCTCCCATTGATCTTCCAGGCCCAATTCAACGACCCATCGCTCGGCCTGCGCAGCGTCTTCGCCGCCGCCAAGGTCCAGAGTGAATGCGCGGACGTCGTTGGGATCGCGGCCCAGATCGTTCAGGGCCTGGCGAGCGAGCAGAAAAATCGAGCCGCTGTCCACGCCGCCTGAGAAGAGAACCGCAATCGATTCACCCTCAGGCACTCGGGAGATCCAATTCCTGGTTGAATTGTATGCCGTATGAATATAAGCCGCGCCGGACGCCTCGACGTCGCAAGGCCCCTGGGCGACTTCGGGTGAGAAAAACCGTTGAAACCTTGGATTAGGGTCGGGGCAGCCGACCTGATCGATCTCGACCAGAACATGCGCGGGGACCATGCGGGTGTAGAGCGGGTCAAACTGCCAGCCGATCTTCTGCTCACAACAATATTCGTAGAGGCGATCGATCCGGTCGGCCACAACCAGGAACGGGCCGTGATGTCGCTTCGCCACAAAGTAGCGTAGCGGCAGGCCGATGGTCCGAGCCAGCCTCACGGTCTGCCCTTCACGATCCAAGGCGGCAAAATGGCCGTCGGTTGAGGCCAGACACCGCAAGTCCGGGCTGCGGATCGCGTCCACAACGTCCGTAAGGTCGGCTCCGGTCAAACCAGATTCGCGAGGCCCGACCATGTCCACCAGTCGTTCAACACCATTCAACATTGTTCGATTCCCTAGTTGATTACGCCCGTTAATATTAAAGAAATCGAGATGCGACTGTCTTCTTAGGAGGCTCGAAGGATTGTTCACGCGGGCGGAATCGCGGCCGGTCCGGCCCGGCGAGACTTCCACCAGAGTTCCAGGAGGAGCGCGACGGGACCAACGAGAAAGAGGGCGTAAAACGGAGCCTGAACGACCCGATTCAAGCGAAGCAGCATCTCCACCAAGGCGACGATGAAAACGACAACGCACTGACCCCAGTAGGACCGAACGGTCGTTTTCGGATCAGTAATCATGAACAAAATGAAGAGTTGATACATCGGTCCCGTGATTGGCGAGACCTCGCCCAACCAGGGCTTGCCCGTGACCAGACTGCGCACAAATGAGAAAAGAAGAAATGAGATAATATAAGTTACGCAGATATGCAGGCGTTTCAGACGCCAGACAATGAACGTTCCCAAGCACCAGATCACGATCATCGGCCAGACCGTATTACCCCACTGAACGCTGAGCGCGGCCACCGTGGTGGGGGCCAGGAAGAGCATGGCGCTCACGCCGAGGTTCGATGGATTATACAAGTGTTGGCCGCGCCAGCGAATCGCATATTTTGAAGTAATCGAGATCATGCTGCACATGGCGTACGGCCAGAAGGCCGGAGAGCGGATCAGGATTCCGACGCTGATTCCGGTGATGTAGGCGCTGGCGAGGTGCGGCCATTTGCCGACGATCAACCGGGAGAGGACCATTTCCATGACAATGCCGCACGCGATCGCCAGCGCGGTGCGGGAATAGCTTTCCAGAAAGCCAAAGCCGAGTTGGCCCGCTAGCAAAATACACGTGATGAGGAATGGTGGGAGATAACGATTATTCAAGGAGAAGAATCGTTGATACATCCGAAGCCGCTGGGGCGTCGGCGACTCGGTCAAGGTCGTGGTCGTCATTGCGTCGGCTCCTTCACCTGATGGACCTGGCCGGTCGCCGGAGCGTTGATTGTCTGCTCCAGACCCGACGGCCAGCGGATCAAGGCGCGCTCGACCTTCGGGGCCTTGCCGAGACCGAAATGGAGCGGGCGTTGATTTTGCGACGAGTAGCCGCTGCCGCCGGAGACTTCCTGTAATTGCTCCTGGCCGTTCCAGAACAGGCGGACCTGAGCGCCGATCGCGCTACGGTTGGACGTTGTACCTCGAAGGTCGAACCCGATCCAGGAATTTTCGGGCGCGACGGTGTTTTTGTAGACGAGCAAAGGGCCGCGCTGGTTGGCCACGACCACGTCGAGCACGCCGCGATTCCAGAGGTCAACGAGTACGACGGCGCGGCCGTCGTGAGTGTCGTCGTAGCCGACGACCTGAGAGACTTCGGCGAAGTGGCCCATACCGTCGTTGAGCCAGACCTTCTTTTGTTGATGCCCCGAGAGGCTTCGGTTTCCCATGGGGGGCCAGTTCTTGGCGTCCGAGATGATCGAACTGTGGCCGCCCGCAATCACCGAATATTCATACCAGTAACTTGTCCTTTTGGCGGCCGAGACGTAGCCGTTAGTCAGGAAAAGGTCTTGTGTGCCATCATTGTTGAGGTCGCCAAACTGAGCGCCGAAGCTCCAGCCGCCGAGCTCGACACCGGATTCGCGAGCGAAGTTGTCGTACTCCACGGTCCCCGGCCGGCTGGTTTCTCTCGGCACCCAGAGGTTGTTGCCCTGAATCAAGACGCCTTCTTCTGAGATATTGGTGACATAGACGGAGAATTTTCCTTGATTAAAGATATCTCCGAATGTGACGTTCATGCCGCTCTTGGGTGCGAACCCGACGCCTGACGCCTTGCCAACCTCGCGAAACCTCTTGCCGTTCTGATTAATGAACAACTCAGAGATTCCATAATCATTGGCGATGAACAGATCGGGATAACCTGTGTTGCGCAGGTCGGCGGCCGATGCGCAGAGCGCCCATCGCCTGCTGTTCAGACCGACGGCGTCGGTGACGTCCTCGAACCGGCCGTCTCCACAATTCCGGAAGAGGTACTTTCGACCGCCGTTCTGGGCGTATTCGAAGCTCTCCGGCATCATTTTCGTCGTATCCAGGTGCCAGAGATCGAGCCGCTCGTCCCAGTATCCACCGAGGAAGAGATCAAGCAGGCCGTCGCGGTCGTAGTCGAGCCAGGTCGCGCAACCGGCATTGACCCAAGGGGGGAGCCCCGCCGCTTCAGTGACTCGGGTGAAGCCTTGACCGCCGTCGTTATGAAAGAGTTCCGGGCGTCCCCACTTGTAGAGCAAGAGATCCTCAAAGCCGTCGTTGTCGTAGTCGCCCCAGACCGAACCCATCGAGACACCGGTTCCAGGTGTATTGACGTCGGCCACGCCCAGGGCGCTCGCCCGGTCGATCAAGGTGCCGTCCTTTTGATTATGATAGAGCCGGTTCTTGCTGCCTTCGCCGCTGTTGGTCACATAGAGATCATTCCAGCCGTCCCGATCGAAATCCACGACCGAGACCCCCGCGCCCATCGAAGCAATCTGGGGCATGATGTGGTCGAGTTTCGGATCGAGCGTCGGCGCTTGATGAACGAAGTCAATGCCGATGGACTTCGAGACCTCTTCGAGCTGGAACCCATATCGCGACAAAGAGCCCGCGCCGAGCTTTGGCGCCGCGGTCAGTCCCGCCTTGTCGGTTAACGCCTTCTGATTCAACATCCAGGTCGCGACGAGCAGCCCGACGAACAAGGCGATCGCCATGAGTTGACCAAGTTTGCCAGTCATTGATGGGTGCTCCCGTGTTAAATGAAAAACGCCACGGAATATTCACGGTCTATGCAATATTGTATTCTCGTCATCAATCCGGCTGCGCGACGCTCACGGGCCTGAGGCCGTTCAGGAAGGTTCGTGGGTTGATCGGGCGTATATGATAATGTTCCCAGTCCTGCGGGTTTTTCTGGTAGACAGGGTCCTCTTCCAAGGGTCCAGGGAGTGCGTCGTATCCGGGGCGGTCGTGCGAGGGTAAGGGAAGGACCGTTCTGGAATAAGCCGTGTTGAAATCACCGTCCTTGTTCCAGCCGTCTCCGATCAGCACATAGTCGCGCAACCAGCCTTTGGGCGGAGCCTCCGGAGCGGGGAACCGGAAGGCGACCTCGTCGCCCGCATTCACGATGGCGTATCGGTCGTCAACCTTCTCCAAAAGTTCGCGGACGTCGCCATACCTGGTGTAGAGGCCGACCAGGTCAAGCCAGCGCTGGCGGGTGCCGGTCAACGTCTCGTAAATCGGCAACTCCGGAGAACTGGCGTTAGCCTGCATCATCAACGAGTATCCTCGATGCTGCAAGTCGGCCGACTCGGGCAGGATTCGGCGGGTTTTCAACGGCGTCTCGTTCTCGACGGTGGCGACGGCGAAGGCGTCCCAGTAGATTTCGAGGTTCGTCCTCAGCCGCAATCGTCGAGGCGCATCGGGCTTGAACACGCCATCAAGGTTGATAAGGATCGTCTTGTTCTTGCCTGCCGGAAATCCCAGGTCGGTCTTCGCGACGACCCATTCGCCGTTCCGGGTCGGGACTTCCAGGGACAGGCCGCGAGGCGGTTCATGTCCCCCTTGACCGAGAGCGACGTTAATCGAGCTATCCGTCGGGTGAATCCAGCCTTGGGCGACCAGGACGAGCGGGCGATCGGTCAATGCATCGTCACTGAGTTCGAGCTCGACCCAGTGGTCCCGAGTCACGCCTTGATAAAACCCGCGACCGAAGTTGTCGAGATAAACGCCGTCGCGGGCTCGAACCAAATCGGTCACGTCGCGCCCCTCGTCATCGAGCGCGACGGCCAAGGGAATGAGCGGACCAGTCGTCTGAACGGCCAAAGGGGGCGGTTGGCGGGCGAAACGCTCGTCAACGAAAACCTCCGTCCCGATCGGGTGGTCCACCACCATCAAGGACACATGATCAAAATAGTGAGTTTCCCATAATTCGGCAGTGAGACAAATTTCATACATACCGTCGTGAGGTTTGAGTTGATCGCCTCGAATCTTGATCCAGTCTTCAGTCTGGGCTACGCCAGCCGTGTCTTGCGCATTGATCCGAAGGCCAAGTGGTGATCGCCAGAGAAAGTCGGTCACAAAATTCATACGTTGGCCGTCAAATGCGTAAACAAATGGGCATGATCCCTTCAATCGCTGCTCGGCGGCAATGACGGCGTTGGCTTTGGTGTTGAACTCGGCCTGCATGGTGCCGTTCGGCCAGACGACTCGCGAGACGTCGGTTTTGGCGTGTTCACCCAGACCGAAATGGACGATTGATCCTGTGATGACCTGTTTCTGGACCAGCAAACCCGCGCGCACCTCAACCTCGCCCCCCAGGCCGAACGAATTGATCCGGCCGTCGCCGACGACCTTGGCCCCCTTGGGGCGCACGACCTGCCAGTGGTAGTTTTTCGTGCCGCGAGCGACGGCTCGAACGCCTCGACCGTCATTCGACAAGCCGGCGAGGTCAAGGCGGCCGTCGTTGTTGAGGTCGGCGATCACCATCACGCGCAGGTTGATTGGCGCGGCGAGCGGCCGGAGCTTGCTCGACTCGTCAGTCAACCAGCCCTGCGATTTTGGACCGTCAGAGACCAAGAGGTCGAGCCCGCCGTTGTTGTCGAGGTCCGCGGAGAAAAGCCGAGCGCCGACGCCAGGCTTGCCAGAACATCGGGCAATCTCTTCCACGTTCCAAGGGCCGCCGTCGTCACGATCCGAGATCAGAAGGACCGCCCCATCGGAGCGGAGCGCCAGAATGTCGATAGAGCCGTCGCTGTTCATGTCGGCGATCGTCAATGCGGTGATTGCGCCAAGATCCTTCGGCACCGAGCGCGCGAGAAATCGGCCAGACCGCTCATTAGTGTAGACCTTAATTTCCCCTTGTGCGTTGAGCAGGCCCGCATCTGGGGTGCCGTCCTGGTCAAAGTCGGCCCAGACGAAGCCGCACAGATCGTTGCTGTCCGCAA
>JBDTIR010000432.1:0-4471 GCA_039936275.1 Isosphaeraceae bacterium
CACGCGAGCGACCATGCCTCATTCGTTCTTTGGCAATTCGCGAGGACCAGGGCCAAGGGAACCTCAACGCACCAGCTCCGGGGAGTCGACTCGTCTCTGATCCGCCCGACCGTAAATTACCGAGCGAACCTGAGAAATTGACGATACGCCTTGTCTGTCAAGGAGTTGCGTCACTTGGGTTCGATATCGGGACAACCCGGGGCGGACGACCGGGGATGGCGTTGCAACGGCGCAACGAAACGAACCCAATTCGTCCGAACGTCTTGATATCGAGGAAGTTAAGCTCGATACTTCGGTGTGGCGGTTAACATTGCCCCGGGCTTCAAGGGACGGTCAGGGCAGCCGCCCTCGAACGCCCGAGGTTTGCGAGCGAACCACAGTCAATCGGCCGCCAGCGGCCGGGTTCCAAGCCGTCCGACCGCCGTTTTTGGCGGTCGGACGGACTCGTTCAGCGTTGGAGGCTCAGGCGACGGCGACGGCGCCGACGGCCTTTTTGAGGGCTTCGGCCTTGTCGGTGTGTTCCCAGGTGAACTCAGGTTCGTTGCGGCCGAAGTGGCCGCCGCTGGCGGTCTTGCGGAAGATCGGCCGGCGAAGGTCGAGGTAGTTGATGATCCCCGAGGGGGTCAGGGGGAAGTGCTCGCGGACCAGATCGGCGATCTTGCGGTCGGGGATCTGGCCGGTGCCTTCGGTATCGATGTGAACGCTGACCGGCTCGGAGACGCCGATGGCGTAGGCGAGCTGGATCTCGCAGCGGTCGGCCAAGCCGGCGGCCACGATATTCTTGGCGATGTGGCGGGCCATGTAGGCGGCCGAGCGGTCGACCTTCGTCGGGTCCTTGCCGCTGAAGGCACCGCCGCCGTGGCGGCCACGACCGCCGTAGGTATCCACGATGATCTTGCGGCCGGTCAGGCCAGCGTCGCCGTGCGGCCCGCCGACGACGAAGTTGCCCGTCGGGTTGATGTGGTAGACGATCTGGTCGTCGCTCATCTCCGGCGGCAGGACCGGAATGATGACCTCCTTGATGATCGTCTCCTGAATTGTCTTGTACGGAACCCCTTCGTCGTGCTGGGTCGAGACGACGACCGTGTGGACCCGCACCGGGTTATGGTTGCCGTCGTACTCGATGGTGACCTGGCTCTTGCTGTCGGGGCGGAGCCACTTGATCGTGCCGTCTTGGCGCAACTCGGTGATCCGGTTGATGATCCGGTGAGCCAGGGCGATCGGCAAAGGCATCAGTTCGGGCGTCTCGTTGGAGGCGTAGCCGAACATCAAGCCTTGATCGCCGGCACCGATGTCTTTGCCTCTGGCGGAGTCTTCGTTGACGCCCAGGGCGATGTCGGGCGACTGCTTGCCCAGGGCGATCATCACGCCGCAGGTCGCGCCGTCGAAGCCCATGGCGCTTGAGGTGTAGCCGATTTCCTTGACGATCTGGCGGACCACCGTCGGGTAATCGACGCTCGCCGTGGTCGTGATCTCACCGGCCAGGACGATCAGGCCGGTCGTCAGCAAGGTCTCGCAGGCGACTCGGGCGTGCGGATCTTGCGTGAAGATCGCATCCAGGATGCCGTCGGAAATCTGGTCGGCCATCTTGTCGGGATGGCCCATCGAGACCGATTCGCTCGTGAATAAGTAGTGGCTATCTTGCGACACGGGAGGTGGGCTCCGTCTGCCGTTTGGAGAATGGGCAAGCCGCCTTGCCGGCGCGTTCGGGAATCCCTTCGCCCGCCGACCTTTGGTTCCGGTTGTGGTTGACGAGTGTAGCAAGCGGAGGTTGGCAATGTAAAGGACCGCTCCAACAACTTGTGGCCTGAACGCGACGCCCGGACTCAAGAGTCTGTCTTGTCAAAGGGAGGGCGAGGCTCCCGCCGTGCCGGACGCGGCGGAGAATCCCGCTCGGCGGGAGCTTCGCTCTCTCGAAATAGGACGCTGTGGGAAAGGCGCTCAACGCTCGGATCTCAGAATCACGTACCGAATTGGACGTTAAAATTAAGAATGATTGAGAGGTGATTCGTGCTTATTGTAAAAGGATTAATATAAAAATGTCTCGAATTCATGAAATTGAAATCGTTCTCGGCTCAGGCCTCGGTCTTCCGGCCGGTGTCGCGGTCGCGGCGGTACCAGCTCCAGAGCAGGCGGTGGGTCGAGTAATCGAGCAGGGCTTGCGAGCTGGGGAAATGGGCCTCGGCCGGGTCGCCGCCGTGGAGCATGGCCAAGGTGGGATGGGTGACGTAAGCCTGTTCGGCTCGGGCGCAGAGGTCGGTCAGGAGGACGGGGAAGTTCTCGGCGGCCGACGGCCGGAGCCGGTCGCCGAGCGATGCGTAGTTCATCTGGGTCGCCACGATTCGCAGGGTGACCCGGGGATCTTTGCGGACGATGATCGCTTCGGCCGAGGGGTCTCGGGGAATCCGCATTGCCCGTTGCCGACGCGCGGAGGCCGGCGCCCGGCCGATCATGGCGTTCAGGCCGGTCGAGACCGCGTTGACCCAGCCTGGCGGGGCGACGCCTCGATACTCGTCGTCCTGAGTAATCATGCCGGCGCTGAGGAGTTCGATCGTGTCCCAGGGGACCCAGTGGATTGGCTCGCCGCGCAGTCCTTTGATCCGCAAGCCTTGGGGCAGACAGGCGGCGTCGTGGATGGTGCGAGGTGGGCTGAGGCTGGGCAAGAGATCGGCCCGCCAGGCCTCGGCCGGCACGCCCAGTTCAAAGAGGCCGTCGAGCAGTTCGCGCACCTCCCCCTCGGCCAGGGGGCGCGGCCAGACCCCGGGGGCTCGGGCCACCCATTGCATCGCGTCGGTCGGGTGGATGCCCGTCACGCCGCAGAGCAGGCTGCGCACGGCTTGGGGGTCTTCGGGCGTCTCGAAGACGACGAGCCGGTAATCGTTGGTCGCCTTGTCCATCGTCGCGCATCCCCGGGTCGGCAGAATCCCGAAACTACTGTATCAACCCCCCGGGCCGTTGGTAAGCCAGAGGATCGCCGGCCTACTCATCGGCCCCGCGCTTTGATATCGTGGAAGGGTGGAAATCAAGCGGAAGCGAAGGCGGAACGCGAATCGGTCGTGAGGTTCCGCAACCGAAGACGCAGAAGAGGAGCGGCCATGTCGCGGTTGATCTCCATCGTGCTGCTCGGATTGACGGCGGCAACGAGCTTGGCCGAGGAACCGGCCACGCTCGACGAGGCCCGCCAGCTCTGGCAAACCGGCAAGTACGCCGAGGGGCTCGACGCCTTCGATGCCCTGGCCAAAGCGTTGCCCGAGGCCGACGCCAAAACCAAGAGCCGGATCGCCCTGGGCAGGGCCGACTGCCTGGCCAGTCAGGGAGAATATGACAAGGCCGTCGAAGCCTTGACCCCCCTGGCGACCGCGCCCGAGCCTTCAGCCGACGTCTTGGCCCGTCTGGCCGAGATTCAGCTTGGTCGAGGGCTCTGGGACGACGCCGAAGCCAACGCCCGCCGCGCCTTGAAGGTCGATCCCGATCACCTGGCGACCCGCTGGGTCGTCGCCAGGCTCGACGAGGCCCGCGGCCAGAACGAACAGGCGCTCAAGACCTGCCAGTGGATCGTCGATCGCCGCAACGCCCGGGCTGCGGAGTTCCGCAAGAACGCCGACGCCCTGGTGATCGTCGGCCAGGCCGCCGAACGCAACGCCCGAGCCAGGTTCCGGGGCGAAGAACTGGCCGACGAACTCAATACCGTCATCAATGAGATCTATGAAGCCGCCCTTGAGGTCGATCCCCGATGCTGGCAAGCCGCATGGCTCGAAGGCAGGCTCTTTTTGGCCGGTTATCGCGAAGGTTCGGCCCGCCAGGAACTCTTTCGAGCCCTCAAGATCAACCCCCAAGCGGCTGAGGTTATCGTCACGCTCGGCCAGGTCGATCTGCAAGGCTACAAGCTGGCCGACGGCCGCCGCAAAGGCAACGAGGCCCTTGAGATTAACCCCCACTTCGCACCGGCACATGTCTTGCTCGTTGATTTGAACATCTCCGATGAACGGTTTGACGACGCCCTGAAGTCGGCCCGCAAGGCCGTGGCCGAGAATCCCCGCGATCAGGACGCGCTCGCCCGCCTGGCCGCCTCGTATCGCCTTTTGGTCAACCCGGTGGGGGCCTTCGCGGCCGAGCAAGTCGCCCTGGCCAGTAATCCCCGGCCCAGCACCTTCTACGCGGCGTTGGGCGAACGACTGGCCGACCGCCGCAAGTATCTCTCGGCCGAGCGCGCCTTCCTGCTGGCCACCGTCGCCGACCCCGAGCGCGCCGACGCCCGAATCGGCCTGGGGATGCTTTATATGCAGGTCGGCCGCGAGGACGAGGCGCAGGCCCTGTTCGCCGCCGCCTTCGACGCCGACCCGTTCAACGTCCGCGCCTTCAACCAGATGAAGGTGCTCAAGCACATGACCGCGTACCGGCCCGTCACGACCGACCATTTCTCGGTCCTGGTCGAGCCCAAGCAAGACGCCCTGCTGGGCAAGTACATGTC
>JBDTIR010000433.1:0-6281 GCA_039936275.1 Isosphaeraceae bacterium
ACTTGACCGGCAATCATCGACGACCGGGAAGCCCTTACCGTCATGGGCGAGATTCGTTGCCTGAACGACCGCTGGCCGTCCTAATTAGGCACACCGAGGATTGTCTTATGACCGCGACAACTCTCTCTCGCATTGACTGGAAAACCGAGTGCGACCGGATCGACCTGGAAAGCGTGGCCGCGAACCTACTCGGCCAACCCCCTGGACGCCGGGGAGGGCGTGGCAGGTCATGGTGGCGGTGCCCGCTCGGCAACCATGAGGACATAAACCCATCATTCAGCGTTAAACCCGGCAAGACATCGTGGAAGTGCTTCGGTTGTGGTCAGTCCGGGGACGCTGCCGACCTGGTGATGAGGATTCGGAACGTCTCGTTTACCGAGGCCCTGGAGGAACTGGTAGGCAAGTCGGTGCCCTCAAGGCAACCGAGACCCGCGACCGCGACCCGGCCAGCCTCGAAACCCGAAGCGTCTGGCCTGCCCTTTGACGAGGCCCTGGCTTTGGTCCTGGACGCCGAGCGCCGCCTGTGGACTTCCGAGGGAGCGGACGCGCTCGATTACCTGAGAGGTCCAGAGCGAGGCCTTGAGGAAGAGACGATCAAGACCACTCGATTGGGTTTCTCGCCTGGTGTTGACGTTCCGAAGCGATCTGGAGAGGGAACCTACCACGTCTCGGGAATCGTGGTCCCGTGGCTCTCTGGCGACCGGCTTCAACTGGTCAAGGTCCGCCAGCCTGAAGGACGGACGCCGAAGTACGCCGAAGTCTACCGATCCGAGCGATTCGACGGAATCTATCCAGGTAGGGATGCGATCCGGCCCGGCCAACCCCTTGCTGTTGTGGAGGGAGAGTTTGACACCCTCTTACTGGGGCAGGAACTCGGCGACCTGGCAGGCGTCGTGACCCTGGGAAGTGCGTCGAACGGGCCGAGCCCGGACATCCTTGACCTGTTGACTCCTGCCTGCCTGTGGCTGATCGCCACCGACGCCGATGAGGCTGGGGACCGCGCCGCGGCAACGTGGGAACATTACCCGCGATCGCTACGGGTTCGACCGCCGACGTTGACGCCGCATCCGTCAGACGGGCCGAGCAAGATGAGTACGGACTGGACAGACCTGAAATCCTTCGGCGTGGACCTGCGTCGTTGGTGGTCCGACGTTCTGGCTGGGATCGACCGACCGCCGCTCTTTTCCTGGGAGGAACTGGCCGGCTGGCGTTGGGGACCGATCGTCGATGACCCCGAGCCCGACATCGTGGTACACCAGCCCTTCTCGGCATGAGTCTGGACAGGCACCAGGATTTTTACAAAGATCGTAAAATGAGAGCGGGCCGAAGACCCCTGGAAAGGTTCGGCCCGCCCCACTCAAGAAAGCAAGACACAGCATGGCAAGTTTTCGCAAGCGCGGCAAGACGTGGTTCATCCGGTACACCGATGCCGATGGGGTCAAGAGGGAGCAGAAGGGTTGCCCGGACAAAAGGGCGACGGAGCAACTGGCCCGTGACCTGGAAATCGAGGCCGCCAAGGCCCGATCCGGCTTCACCGACCCGCGAGACGTGGCCTACGCCAAGCATGCCGCCTTACCCTTGGGGGACCACCTCCGCGACTTCAAAGCATACCTGATCGGGAAGGGCGATACCAACCGGCATGGTAATCTTCACTCTGGGAGGGCCGAGAGACTGGCCGCCCTGGCTTGCGGTGCCAATCTGGCCGAGATCGACCCGCTAAAGACCGCCACGCTGGCCGACCGGAAGAGGGCCGAGACGATCCGGAATCGGACCCTGGCTACGGGATGGCTGGCCAGTCTATCACTCTCCCGAGTCCAAGAGGGCTTGGCAATCCTGCGTGCGTCTGGCCGTTCGCTCCAGACGCTCAACCACCACCGGGCCGCAATACGAACCTTTGTTCTCTGGGCTCGCAAGGACGGCCGGTTGCGAGACGACCCGCTCATGGCGCTTGCGTCGTTCAACGCCAAGGAAGACCCAAGACACGAACGACGGACGATCGGCGAGGCCGAACTCCAAACGCTCATGGACGCCGCCCACTCTGGCCCGCCGTTCCGGGAGATGACCGGACCCGAAAGGGCCTTGGCCTATCAACTGGCCGTTGCGTCGGGGTTGCGGTTCTCTGAACTTGCCAGTATTCGACCTGGGTCGTTCGACTTCGGTCCAAGCCCCTCCGTGACAATTCTGGCAGGGTTCGCCAAGAACGGCCAGACCGCTACCTTGCCGCTACCGACCGACTTAGCGGACGATCTGGCCCTGTTCGTGGCCACGCTGCCGAGCAATTCAACGGAACCCGTCTTCCGCCTGCCACCCAACGACGGGGCCGAGATGCTTCGCTTTGACCTTGAGCGATGCGGCATCCCTTATCGGGACACATCGGGGCGAGTCTTCGATTTTCACGCCCTTCGATGCATGCTCGCGACGCTGGCGGATTCGGCTGGCGTCTCGCCAAGGATCGTGCAACGCCTCATGAGGCATTCCAAACTGGAGATGACCGACCGCTACACCCGGCCGCGCCTGTCCGACCTGGAAGGGGCGACGGACGCCCTGCCCACGTTCCGCCCTTCTGAACCCACGAACACCCAGGCTGCCAAGACAACGGGTACGGATGGACAACATATCAAGAATGTCCTTGCCCACCATTTGCCCACCGGAGAGCCCGGAACGGGTCAGAATCTGTCGGATGCTGGCGTGAATCTGCTTTCAGATGACGTGATTCTGATGGATCGTAAGTCTCTTGGTTCGTCGGAAGTTAGCGTTTCTAGTCGGGCTCTGTCGTCTTCTGTCGCAAGTGACCGGGGTGGGGCTCGAACCCACGACCAACGGATTAACGTACCGCATCGGCTTTCGCCGACCACCCGGGGGCCGGGCGTTGCAGGTCTGGACTCTCCCACCGCCGTCACAGGCGTGCCGCGTCGAGTCTCTGAGGCTGGTCCCGGCGATCCCGTCGGGGCCTTGCCTGCTGATTGCCCAATCCCACACCTTTTCAAAACCGTCACGCTTGCCGTTACCAGCTACGTTGTGGTGGCGAGGGCTCTTCAGGGTGTCCCAGCAAACTGCGGCATTCACTCGTCGCGGTTCGGTTTCTTCCCGCGCGAGGCTCCTATTTTTATGCGTCGTCGAAGTCCGTTGCTCTACCGACTGAGCTACCCGGTCAAGGGGTACGAACCCGCCTCGCAATCGAGGCAAGGCCCGCGTCTCTCGAACAGCTTACGCACCCGAAGCCCCCGCGCCAAGCCCGCACCGCCGGTTCTGGACCGATATTTTTCGTCTACGGGTTTCGAAATCCGCCTTTCGTGCAAAAATTATTCAACAAGAGGCTTGCCGGCGTATCATTGTGAGGATAGAGTTTGCGGAATGTCCTCGAACTGCGTTTCCCAAATGAGGGTCTTGAAGAGGATGGACCGCTGTCACTTGGACCCGACCCGGATCGTCAAGGAGGCTGGCCCGATGGTGCGACGACTGAGCTCGACCTGGCTCGTGATGGCCGGCATGCTTGTCTGGATCGGGCTCGGGCTATTGAACCCGGCGATTCAGGCCGACGAGGCGACGTCCAAAAGCTTGGCGATCACGCCGGCCAAGGCTCTGCTACGCGGTCCCGACGCAGTCCAGCAACTTGCTGTCGCGGCTCGAGACGGTCACGACCTGACTTCTGAGGTTCAGTACACCAGTGCTGATCCGAAGGTGGCGACGGTTGAGCCGACGGGCCTGATCTCCGCCGCTGGCGACGGCTCGACGACGATTCAGGTTCGGCAAGGGGACCTCGAAGCGCGGATCGAGGTGACGGTCCAGCAGTTCGCGGACGGGCCGCCGATGAACTTTGCCAATCAGGTCGTGCCGATCTTGACCAAGCTCGGCTGCAATTCCGGAGGTTGCCACGGCAAGGCCAACGGTCAGAACGGGTTCAAGATCAGCCTGCTCGGGTTCGAGCCCCAGGTGGATTACGACGCCTTGGTCAAGGAAGCCCGAGGGCGTCGCGTCTTCCCGGCCGCCCCTGAGCGGAGCCTCTTGCTCCAGAAGGCCACGGCGCAGGTGCCTCACGGCGGCGGGCGGCGGCTGGAACCAGGGTCGCATGAATACCGGGTGATTGCTCGATGGATCGGCGCGGGGATGCCCTTGGGCAAGCCCGATGATCCGACCGTGGCACGAATCGAGGTCAGCCCGACCGCCCGCGTTTTGGACCACAGCGCGACGCAACAGCTTGTCGTCACGGCCCATTACACCGACGGATCGACCGAGGACGTCACGCGCTGGGCGCAGTATCAGTCCAATGAAATCGACGTGGCGTCGGTGGGCGATGCCGGGCGAGTCGAGGCCCGCACCCTGGCCGGTCAGGCGGCGGTGATGGCCCGCTACCAGAGCCAGGTGGCCGTCTTCCGAGCCACCGTGCCGACCGGCGTGCCGATTCCGACCTATCCCGAATTCCCAGCCGTCAACATCATTGATACGCTCGCCCTCAAGCAGTGGAAGCCCTTGGGGATCGCCCCGTCAGAGCTTTGTACCGATGCCGAGTTCCTCCGCCGGGCCTCGCTGGACGTAATCGGCACCTTGCCCACCGCTGAGGAGGTTCGGGCTTTCGTCGCCGACCCCGATCCAGGCAAGCGGGCCAAGCAGATTGACCGCCTGCTCGACCGCCCCGAATACGCCGCTTACTTCGCGACTCGTTGGGCCGACATCCTGCGAAACAAGCGGGAAAACAACCCCTTGTTCCAGAACAGTACCTATCGGTTTCACAACTGGATTCGGCGGAACCTGGCCCGCAACCTGCCCTACGACCAGTTCGCCCGCCAGGTGCTCGCCGCCAGCGGCACGCCAGAGACCGCGCCTCCGGTCGCCTGGTATCGCCGGCTCAAGACGGCCGACGCTTTCGTGGACGACACGGCGCAAGTCTTTTTGGGAATGCGACTTCAGTGCGCCAAGTGCCACCATCACCCGTTCGAGAAGTGGAGCGAGGACGACTATTACGGCTTCGCCGCCTTCTTCGCCAGGGTCGGCCGCAAGCCGTCGGCCGCGAGCAGTCGGGCCGGACGGTTGGAAGAGGCGATCTTCACCGCGAAGACTGGGGCCGTCACGCAGCCGAAGACCGGCAAGGTCATGGAGCCGAAAGGGTTAGGCGACGCTGTTGTTCCGATCGCGATCACCGAAGACCCGCGCTCCAAGCTGGTCGATTGGCTGGCCGATCCGCAGAACCCGTACTTCGCCAAAGCCGTCGTCAACCGCTACTGGGCCCACTTCTTCGGCAGGGGGATCGTTGAGCCGATCGATGACATGCGCGTGACCAACCCGCCGTCGAACCCCGAATTGCTCGACGCCCTGGCCGCGGACTTCATCCAGAGTGGTTACGATCTGAAACATCTGGTGCGCATGCTCTGTACGAGCCGAACCTACGGCCTGTCGAGCATCCCGACCGAATCCAATGCCAAGGACAATCAGAGTTTCGCCAGGCGCTACCCGAGGCGGATGTCGGCCGAGGTCTTGCTTGACGCGATCGCTCAGGTCTCGGGCGTTCCGACGGTGTTCGCTGGCCTGCCGCCAGGCACAAGGGCGATCGACCTGCCTGATGAGAGCGTCGTCTCGAAATTCCTGGACACCTTCGGCCGACCCAAGCGCGACACTGCCTGCGAGTGCGAGCGCGTGACCGACGCCAGCCTTAGCCAGAGCCTGATGTTGCTCAACTCTGACGAGCTTCAAGCCAAGCTGGCCACCCCCACCGGCCGAGCCGCGGAACTGGCCAAAGACCCTCGCCCCGACCTCGAAAAGTTCAACGACCTCTTCTGGCTCGCGTTCGCTCGCCCCCCTTCCAGCAGCGAAACCGGCACGGCCCTGGCGCACCTTGAAGCGCACAAGGATAAGAGGCCCCAGGCGTTCGAAGACATCCTCTGGGCCCTGATCAACGCCAAGGAATTCCAGTTTAACGATTGATGTGATCAGATCTTTGATTTGTGGTCAAGTTCGTGTCTTGTGTTCGCTTCGATTGAACTCGCATCAACGGGAGGTTCCGATGCTGGATCTGTTGGGACGGCCAATGCGGCGCTGCGACGGAATGAGCCGGCGGAGCCTCCTCAAGGCGGGAGTCTTGGGGCTGGGCGCCTTGACCTTGCCAGACCTCTTGAGGGCACGCGCGGCGGCAAGCGCGGCGGGTCGTGCGCCTGCGGACGACCTGTCCGTCATCCTGGTCTGGCTCGACGGCGGCCCGCCGCAGCATGAGACTTATGACCCCAAGCCCGACGCGCCTGTCGAGTTTCGAGGGCCGCTCAAGGCGATTGACACCAAGGTGCCCGGGC
>JBDTIR010000434.1:0-3295 GCA_039936275.1 Isosphaeraceae bacterium
CCACCGCAACCAGACGGCTACCTGGCCGCAAATCATCTCTGGGACGCCAAAAGTAAGCACATTCGCTTGCATGCGGCCCGTAACGAATTCGTTAGTTTTCAAGTCCTTGTGCGTGGCAACGAGGCCAAGGTTCAACCCTCAATGCGGTTCGAAGGGGACGACGCCCCATCGATCGCCGTCGAGTTCGGCCGCTACCGGGCCGTCGGATCGCGCCAGGGGCCGCTCCCTGACCCGATCACGCCTTTGGATCAAGCCGAGCCGCCCGTTCCAGGTCGAACCAGCGCCAGCCTTCACGCTGACGTTTACGTGCCGCACGACGCCAAGGCCGGCGAACACCGGGGACGGCTCACCCTCCGCAATGGAGATCAGGTGCTCACCCTGGCCGTCACACTTCAGGTCTGGGACTTCACCTTGCCGGACCACCTCAGCTTCCTGCCGGAGATGAATTGCTACGGACTGCCGAGCAATGAGCGTGAATTCTACCGCCTGGCCCATAAACACCGGACGGTCTTGAACCGCGTCCCATACTCCCAAGGCGGCAGGATCACCGACGGTTGCGCGCCGCCCTGGGACGGCAAAAACCTCGACTGGTCGGCCTGGGACCGCCGGTTCGGCCCCTATTTCGACGGCTCGGCCTTCGCCGACCTGCCGCGCCGAGGGGTGCCGATCGACTGTTTCTATCTTCCCATGCACGAGAACTGGCCCACTCCCATGGAGGGCAACTACAACGGAGATTACTGGGCCGACCACGCCTTTCCGCCCAGTTACCGGAACGCCTTTGTCAAAGTCTCACAGCAAATGGCCGAACACTTCAATAATAAAAACTGGAATGACACATTGTTTCTGGGGTTCCTGAACAACAAGAACAACTTCAAGGCGAAAGGCTGGTCGCGAGGGTCGTCCCCCTGGCTGCTCGACGAGCCCGCGAGCTTCCAGGACTTCTGGGCCTTGCGATACTTCGGGTCGGCGTTTCATGAAGGAACCAACAAGGCCCCCGGGCAGGCGAAGCTGGTCTTTCGCGCCGATATCTCACGCCCTGAGTGGCAACGCGATTCGCTCGACGGCCTGCTCGATTACAACGTGATCAGCAGCGCGTTTCGATCTTATCATCGCATGGTGATTGATCGTAAACGTGCCAACGGCGAATTGGTGCTCGAATACGGCGGCAGCAACGCCATCGAAGGGGCCAACGTTCAGGCGGTCGGCTGGTGCCTCGACACCTGGGCCCTTGGCGGCGACGGCGTGATCCCCTGGCAAACGATTGGAACGTCGGAATCCTGGTCAACGGCCGACGAATTGGCCCTGTTCTACCCCGGTCTGACCAAAGGGGCGGCCCCGGTCCCTTCGATCCGCCTGAAAGCCTACCGACGCGGCCAGCAGGACGTCGAGTATCTGACCTTGCTGGCGACCTTGAAGAACGAGCCACGATGGGCGATCGGTGGTCAAGTGCGCGGGGCCTTGCGGCTGGCGGCCGAACGCCAAGCAACCGGTTTTACTGGCGGTGAGGACGCCGGTCGGCTGCACTACGATCGGCTCCTGCCACAAGACCTTTGGAGCTTGCGAATGCGGGTCGGTCAGGCCCTTTCCAAAGCCCATCCCAGTCCGAAACGCCAGTTGGTCGAACTCCGGACCCCAAGGCGCGACCTGTCCAGGCTCACCCCCGGGTATGTCTCGAACCTTGAGCCAAAACCGCGCGATCCAGCCTCAATCCCAGCGGTCAAGGTAGGCGTGATCAAGATCCTTCAAGGGCGTTCGGCCGTGCGCGACGCCCTGATCGACCCCGGTCAGGCCGACCGCGCGCTCGGCCTTGCCCCTCGCGGCAACGCCGTCCGCAAAGGCGACACTTCCTCCGCCTTCCTGGTCCGCTTCGACCTCGACGCGCTCAAGCTGCCTCAAGGGGCGAAGATCGCCAGGGCCGCCTTGAAATTCTCAGTCTGGGATCCGAGCAACCAAGGCCAGACCAAGGTCCGCGCCCTCGGCTTGAAAACCCCCTGGACCGAAGCCGCCGCCACCTGGCGACAGGCCGCCCGGGGGCAGCCCTGGAAGGGTGGAACGGCCTTCACATTCGGCGTCGATACCGACCCGGACGGCCCCCACGTCAACGTTCAACCCGACCAAGGGGGGGATACCGCCGACCCCCCGGTGGACTACGAGATCGACGTGACGCCCTTGGTCCGCGCCTGGCTTGACGGCAGCCGGCCCAACCTCGGCCTGGCGATCGCTCCGGTCAGTGACCGCTCGATTGACGACGGGAATTCCACACGGTTTCAAGTCTATGCATCCGAATATCCCAAGGTGGAATTTACTCCGAAGCTGACCGTCGAGGTGCAACCCTGATCTAATCAATCACCAAATAAAAATGATCCACACAACCAGACATCCTTGTACCGTTTACGGTCTTAAATGTGTCTGGTCGTGTGAGACGTTCCAAAGCCAGGCGAAACGCGGCCAGGTTTATGGTGCGGTCGGATCAGACCGTTGGATACTCCCAAGGGCCGCGATAGACGCGCTGGAGCCCTTGATTCGCCTCATCGTCGCCAACAACGCGTTGGTTCTCGCCGTCCCAGGTCAGGCTGCGGCCGAGCTTCAACGAGAGCATCGCCAGGAGGCTCATGCTGGTCGATCGGTGGCCGATCTCGATGTCGCAGACCGGCCGCTCGCCGGTCTTGACGCAGCGGAGGAAGTCGGCGAACAACTCACGGATGTTCTGGTCGTCGGGCTTGTTCAGGGTTGGTTCCTGATGGATCGGCGCTTTCTTGCTGTTGACCGGGTAGAAGGTCCAGCCGTCTTGCCAGCCCATGTGGAAGGTGCCCTCGGTCCCATAAAAGTAGCAACCGATGTTATGTTTCTCGGCCGGGTTCCCGGAGTAGAGCCGATGCTCCCAGACGGCGGTGAACGACTCGAAGGCGAAGCTGGCGACCTGGGTATCCGGGGCGTCAGTGGTGTCTCGCCTGATCGGCCGGTCGCCGGTCGAGAAAACGGTTTTAGGATATGTTTCGTCGGTCCACCAAAGGATCTGATCCATCCAGTGAATCCCCCAGTCGCCAAGCTGGCCGTTGGCGTAGTCAAGGAACTGGCGGAACCCCTTGGGATGGATGGCCCTGTTGAACGGCCGGTAAGGGGCTGGGCCGCACCAGAAGTCCCAGTCGAGCCCCTTGGGAGGGTCAGAATCGGGGGTTTTCTCGCCAGGGCCGCCCCCATAGTGGACAAACGCCCGAACCATGCCGATTTTGCCGGCCTTGCCGTCTTTGAGAAACTTCATGCCCGAGACGTTGTGCGGCGAGACCCTTCGGTG
>JBDTIR010000435.1:0-19169 GCA_039936275.1 Isosphaeraceae bacterium
TTCTGGCGGAGCGCGCGCTCTTGGACCGCCTGCCCGAGTATCAAGGCCGAATCGTCGTACTCGACGACGACGTCGAGATCGCCCACGAGCCGGAGTGGAACCCGTTCGTCGAGGTCTCCGGCGAGAACCTGGCCTACATCATCTATACCTCGGGCTCGACCGGGCGTCCCAAGGGGGCGATGATCGCGCACCGAGGCTTGTCCAACTATTTGGCCTACGCGGCGAAGACCTACGCGGTTCGTTCCGGATGCGGAGCCCCGGTCCATTCCTCGATCTCGTTTGACCTGACGGTCACGAGCGTACTCGCCCCCTTGATCGTCGGCGGTCGCGTTGATCTCTTGCCGGAAGGCCCGGGGGTCGAGGAACTGGCCGACTCCTTACGTCAAGGGTCAGACTACAGCCTGGTGAAACTGACTCCGGCGCACCTGGAATTGCTCGGCCAGTCGCTCAGGCCTCATGAAGCCGCGGGCGGCACCCGCCTGTTCGTAATCGGCGGCGAGCAACTCACCGGTGAGCAGGTCGCCTATTGGCTCGAAAACGCGCCTGGAACCGGCCTGATTAATGAGTACGGGCCGACCGAGACGGTCGTCGGCTGCTGCGTGTACCGGGTCCCCGCCGGAACCAAGCCGACCGGGGCGATACCCATCGGCAAGCCAATCGCCAACATGCGTTTGTACGTCCTGGACCGTGGATTTCAGCCGGTGCCCGTCGGGGTTTCTGGAGAACTGTACATCGGCGGCGTGGGCGTGGCCCGTGGCTACCTCAACCGACCTGATCTGACCGCCGAGCGGTTCGTCCCCGACCCTTACAGCGGTAAACCCGGCGCGAGACTGTACAAGACCGGCGACCTGGCCCGCTGGCGGGTTGACGGCAACCTGGAATACCTCGGCCGGATCGACGATCAGGTCAAGGTCCGCGGCTACCGGATCGAACTTGGCGAGATCGAAGCGGCCCTTGGCCAGCATCCCGCCGTGCGGCAGGCGGCCGTCTTGGCGAGGCCCGACGCGGCCGGCGAGACGCAGCTCGTCGCCTACACCGCGTTCGACTCCGACCTTGGCGCGCCGACGATCAGCGCTTTGCGGAACTTCCTCAAAGGGTCGCTCCCCGAGTTCATGGTCCCCTCGGCGTTCGTCCTCCTGGACGCCTTGCCCCTGACCATTAATGGCAAGGTGGACCGAGCGGCTCTGCCCGCGCCCACAGGCGGCCGAGCGGCCCTGGAAACCGAATTCCAAAGTCCGCGCACCCCGACCGAATCGATCATGGCCGGCATCTGGGCCTCGGTCCTGGGAATCGAACAGGTCGGCGTCTTCGATAACTTCTTCGAACTCGGCGGCCACTCGTTGCTCGCCACTCAGGTTGTCTCTCGCTTGCGGGACGCTTACGGAGTGGACGTCCCTCTGCGCGCCTTGTTCGAGGCCCCCACGGTGGCGGCTTTGACCGAGCGGGTCGAAGCCGCGCAGCAACGTGGCCAGAACACCAATGCCGGCGTGATCCAACCCATCCCCGGCGACGAACCGCCCCCGCTCTCGTTCGCTCAGCAGGCGCTCTGGTATCTCGATCAACTCGCCCCTGGCCAGGCGACGTTCAACGTCTCCGCCGCCGCGCGAGTCGCTGGACCGCTCGACCTCGACGCGCTGGAGCGCGGCCTCAATGAGCTGATCCGTCGGCATGAGAGCCTGCGCACCACCTTCGCCCTGTCCGAAGGACGGCCGGTCCAGGTCGTCGCCCGGGAACTGACCCTGACCCTCCAGCCGGACGACCTCTCGACGCTTCCCACCCATCGGCGCGAGGCCGAGGCTGAACGCCTGGCGATCGAGGAATCACGCCGCCCTTTCGACCTGGCGCGCGGCCCCTTGGTCCGCGCCCGCTTGCTCAAGCTGGCCGATCGCGATCACGCGGTCATCTTGACGATGCATCATGTGATTACCGACGGCTGGTCGTTCGGAGTCGCCACCGGCGAACTCGCGGCCCTGTACGCGGCCTTCCGCCAAGGGCAACCGTCCCCCTTGGCTCCGTTGCCGATCCGTTATGCCGACTTCGCCCACTGGCAGCGGGCCTGGTTGCAAGGCGACGTGCTCGATGAACTGCTGAGTTACTGGCGAGGGCAGCTCTCGAACGTCCCCGCGCTGGAACTGCCCACCGACCGACCCCGTCCAGCCGTGCGAACGGCCCGGGGGGCCTTGCGGACGTTCACCCTCTCGGCGAACCTGTCCGAAGGACTGCGGGCCTTGAGCCGTCGCGAAGGGGCGACGCCGTTCATGACCTTGCTCGCCGCGTTCCAGGTCTTGTTGCACCGCTACAGTGGTCAGGAAGATTTCGCCGTCGGCTCGCCGATCGCCAACCGCAACCGGGCCGAGACCGAAGGCCTGATCGGCTATTTCGTCAACATGCTGGCCCTGCGGGCCGACCTCTCGGGCGACCCCACCTTCCAGGAGTTCCTGGCCAGGGTCCGCGAAGTGGCCCTCGGCGCCTACGAGCACCAAGACCTGCCGCTGGAACTCTTGATCGAAGCCCTGCAACCCCGACGAGACCCCAGCCGGACCCCGCTCTTTCAGGCCATGTTCGTGCTCCAGAACAACCAGACGCCCGACGTCGGCCGACAAGACCTGGTCCTTGACGCCCTCGGCGCCGAGGGGACCGGGACCGCGAAGTTTGAACTCTCCCTGGGCATCGCCGACAGCCCCGACGGGTTCACCGGCTCATTGGAGTACAACACCGACCTGTTCGACGCCGAGACGATTGATCGGATGCTCGAACACTTCCAGACCCTGCTAGACGACCTCGTTGCTCACCCGGACCACCACGTCTCAGAACTGGCCCTTTTGACCGATCCCGAACGAAATCAGGTACTGAACGAGTGGGGCTCCACCCCGTCTAAAGGGGCCGCCTCGCCCCGTTGCATTCACGAATTGTTCGAGTCTCAGGTCCGCAAGAACCCAGACGCCCTGGCCCTGGTCGCCGGAGCCGAGCGCCTGACCTACAGCGATCTGAACCGTCGAGCCAATCAGATCGCCCATCACCTGCGCACCTTGGGAATCGGCCCAGAGTCGAGGGTCGGCCTGGTCGCCGCCAACCCTCCGCACGTTCTGGCAGGGCTGCTCGGCGTGCTCAAGGCGGGCGCGGCTTACGTGCCGATGGACCCGACCGCCCCCAAGGAACGCCTTCGATCGTCCCTCGCCGATGCGGACCTGGCCTTGCTCTTGACCGAAGCGTCGTTGCAAGCCCAACTCCCTGAGCACAACGCAGCCGTTGTCTTGCTCGACGGCGAACTGAGCCCCTTTGGCTCGCGAAGCACCCGAAATCCATCCAAGCTCGCCAAGCCAGACAACCTCGCCTACATCATCTATACCTCGGGCAGCACCGGAACGCCCAAGGGGGTGACGGTCTCCCACGCAAGCCTCTTCAACGCCTTCCAGGGGTGGGAAACGGCGTATAAACTGCGGAAAGAGACGACGAGCCATCTCCAGATGGCCAGCGTCGGGTTCGACGTCTTCACCGGCGATTGGGTCCGCGCCCTGGGCTCGGGCTCAACCCTAGTCGCCTGCCCGAAAGACGTCCTGCTCGACCCGGAAGCTCTTGACGCCTTGATGCGTCGTGAAGGGGTCGATAGCGCCGAGTTCGTACCGGCGGTCGCCGAAACCCTGGTTCCTTACCTGGAACAAACGGGCCGATCGCTCGACGCCTTGCGGCTCTTGGTTGTCGGTTCAGACCTCTGGCACGCTGGCCAGTATGAGCGGCTCCGCCGCCTGGGCGGCCCCTCGACTCGGATCGTCAACTCCTATGGCGTGACCGAGGCGACGATTGATAGCACCTACTTTGAAGGGGACCTGTCAGATCAGCCCCCCGGGCGGCCCGTGCCGATCGGCCGCCCGTTTGCCAGGACTCAGGTTTATGTGCTGGATCGAAAGTTCCATCCCGTGCCTGCGGGGGTTCCCGGAGAACTTTGTATCGGAGGCTTGGGCCTGGCGCGCGGATACCACCGCAATCCCAGCCTGACCGCCGAGCGGTTCATCCCCGACCCTTTCGGCGGTGAGCCGGGAGCGAGACTCTACCGCACCGGCGACCTGGCCCGCTGGCGACTTGACGGGCAACTGGAGTTACTGGGTAGGATCGATCATCAGGTCAAGATCCGTGGCTTCCGAATCGAGCTGGGCGAGATCGAATCCACCTTGCGAAGACATCCCAACGTGCGCGACGTGGTCGTCAACGCCCGCGACGACGGCAACGGCGGCAAGGCCCTGACGGCTTACGTGGTCCCCCTGGACGTGGAAACCATCACGGCCGAGGAACTCCGGCGTTACCTCAAGGACCGGCTCCCCCGCGCCATGATCCCTTCGGCGTTTGTCCCGTTGGCAGCCTTCCCCTTGAATTCGAGCGGCAAGGTAGACCGTCAAGGCTTACCGGCGCCCGAGCCGGCCGACGCGGGAAGGTCTGGTGAAGTGCTTGGCCCTCGTGACGAGGTTGAGACCCAGCTCATCGCGATCTGGGAAGACGTCTTGAACGTCCGGCCGATCGGCGTCCGGGATGACTTCTTCGACCTGGGCGGGCATTCCTTGATGGCGGTCCGGCTGACCGCCAGGATCGAGGAACAGTTCGGCCGCAAAGTCGCCCTCTCAACGTTCCTGCTCGGGGTCACGATCGAGGACCTCGCCGCGACCCTGCAGAAACCGGCTGACCAGGGGCCTTGGACCCCCTTGGTCCATCTTGGCGTGGACGGCCCCGGGCAACCGCTCTTCCTCGCGCATCCGATCGGCGGCAACGTCCTCTGCTACAAAGACCTCGCCCGCCGCTTTGACGGCGTGCGTCCCGTCTTCGGCCTACAGGCCGCCGGAATCGACGGCGAAGCGGAGCCCGAATCGAACCTGGAAACGATCGCGGCCTCCTACGTCGCGGTGATTCGCGCCCAACAGCCGGTTGGACCTTACCTCCTGGGCGGCTGGTCCCTGGGCGGCGTCGTTGCGTTCGAGATGGCCAGACAGTTGAGGGCGCAAGGCCAGGGAGTCGCCCCCTTGATCCTGATCGACAGCCAGCCGCCAGGCGCGCGCGCAGGGTCGATCGACGACCGTTCGCTCATGACCGCCTTCGCGATTGACCTGGCGCGAGGGACCGGCATGGTTGACCTCCCGCCGCTCGATCGCCTGCGGGCGCTCAAGCTCAGGTCGGTCGAAGCCGGAATTTCCTGGCTCTCGGCCTTCGCCCCGGACCTGGGCGCTGAGCGTTTGCGCAGCCTCTTTGAGGTCTTCCGGGCGAACTCCCTCGCCCTGAGCCGTTACGCACCTCGCCTCAATCCAGCCCCTTTGATTTTGTTGCGGTCCGCCGGGCGCAATGGCCGAGACCCGAGCCTGGGTTGGAGCCACCTGGCCTCCAAGGGGGTCATTGTTCACGAATTTCCAGGCGACCACTACACCATGATCCAGGCCCCCGCCGTGGATCGCGTGGCCGAGCTCATCGAATCCGAGATTGCGAACTTCAAGCGTCAGGAATAAGGAGCCAGGCCGTTGGCGCCCGTGGACGGAGCCATGCGGCCGTTGAGTCGCGCTGTCAAAACTCTCAAGAGGGGATCGGCGATTTCGGAGCGACCCGGGCTGCTCCCAACGATTCCCCTCGCCTTCTTCCGTTGTTGACAACGTTCCCATGCGTCAATCCCCTCCCAATACCGATATAAAGTAACAGCCATGAAACTATTTCGCTTCCTACTTCGCTCCTCGCAACGCGTCGTCGCGCTGTCGGTCTGCGCTGGGGTGATCGGCGGGGCGTGCGGAGTGGCCTTGATCGCCTTGATCCAGCAGGAAATGGGCCGTGAATCGCCTCGGGTCGCGGCCCTTGGCTGGGCCTTCGCCGCGCTCTGCCTGGTCGCCGCCCTGGCCAGGGCCGGAGCGCAGGTGGCGATGGTCAGCTTGGGGCAAGGGGCCGTCACCAAGCTCTGTTTGCACCTCTGTCGGAGAATCCTGGCCTTGCCCTTGGAGCGGTTCGAAGACTCAAACCCCGACGGCCTGCTCGCCGTCCTCACCGAAGACATCGTGATCGTCGCCAACGCTCTGGTCGGCATCCCGCAAGTCTGCGTCAACGTGCCCATTCTGGTCGCCTGCCTGGTCTATGCGGGCTGGCTCTCACCCACGGTGTTCGTCTGCGGCACCGTCTTTGCCGCCCTGGCGATCATGGCCTACCTGGCCTTTTCGGCAAAAGGGGTGGACCATCTCCGCTCCGCAAGGGCCGGGCAAGACGTCCTGGTCGGCCATTTCCGGACCTTGATCGAAGGGTTCCGAGAGCTGAAGCAGAACCATCGCCGACGCGAGGCGTTCCTTGACGAAGGGCTCGAACCGTCCGCGGGAACGGTTCGCGACCGCACCATCGCGGGGCTCACCCGGTTCGCCTGGGCGGAGGGCTTTAGCCAGCTCGCCTTCTTTGGCTTCATCGGCTTCCTGCTCTTCGTCCTTCCCGGAATGGTCACGATCAGCAGAGCGGCCCTGGCCGGCACGGTCCTGGTCGTGCTCTATATCATGAGCCCGCTTGACGTCATCATCACCTGGCTGCCCGTTCTGGGCAGGGCCAGGGCGTCGATGCTCAAGATCGAGGCCCTCATCCCCACGCTTGAAACGATCAGCAGTGACGAAAGCCTCACCGCGACAAACACCCTGGCTCGGTTCCACGAATCACTCCAGCTTGAAGGTGTGACCTATGCGTACCCGTCCGAGCCCGACGGCGGCCGGTTCGCCCTGGGCCCGATGGACCTGACGCTCCGCCAAGGAGAAATCATCTTCGTCGTTGGCGGCAACGGCAGCGGCAAGACGACCCTGGTCAAGCTGCTCGCGGGCCTCTACGGGCCTGGCGACGGCGCGGTTTTGGTCGACGGCCGCATGCTCGAACCAGAAGACTGCGAGGCCTATCGTCAGAATTTCTCGGTCGTCTTCGCCGACGGCTTCTTGTTCGAACATCTGTTCGGTCTCGACAGCCCCGAACGTGATGACCTGGCCAGCGCCTGGCTGGAACGCCTGGGACTCGATCGACAGGTCGCGGTCAACCACGGACAGTTCTCGACCGTCGAGCTTTCGCAAGGCCAGAGGCGACGGTTGGCCCTCTTGACCGCGCTCCTGGAAGATCGGCCGATCTGCATCTTCGACGAGTGGGCCGCCAACCAGGACCCCCACTTCAAGAAGGTCTTTTATCTCGAACTGCTTCCGGAACTGAAGGCCAGGGGCAAGACGCTCCTGATTATCAGCCACGATGAAGAGTATTATGATGCGGCCGACCGTATCATCCGGCTCCGTGACGGCCTGATCTCCGAAGAGGCCCGAGCCTTGGCCGAGGACGTTCCCCTGTACCGGTAACACCAACGAGGCAGGCCCCTCCGGGCAAGAGGTTCCATTCGATGAAAAAAATGCTCGTACTGATGGCCTTGCTCTGGGGCGGGGCCGCCGCTGGCCTCTGGTACTGGAACGACCTACGCACCCAGCGGCCGTCCTTCCGGTTCGTGTCGGTTTCGCGGGGCGACCTCGCGGCCACGATCAGCGCCACCGGCACGATCGAGCCGGAGGAAGTGGTTGACGTCGGCACCCAGGTCGCCGGTGAGATCCAGAGCTTCGGCCCTGATCCCCGAGACCCCGAAAAACCAATCAGCTACGGCTCACCCGTTGAGCAAGGGTCGGTGCTCGCGCAACTCGACGCCTCCTTGTTCAAGGCTCGTCTCAGTCAGGCCCAGGCCAGCGTGAGCAAGGCCGAGGCCGACGTCCAGCAGGCCGAGACCAAGCTGCGCCAGACCGAGCGCATCCTTGAGCGCAACCGGCAGCTTAACCTCAAGGGGCGCGGGATGGTCGCCGCGCAAGACTCGGAAAACGCCCAGTCCGACTATGAGACTGCCAAGGCGGCACTGGCCGTCTCTCAAAGCTCCGTCGCCGTGGCGGAAGCCAACCTCGAAGAGGCAAGCGTCAACGTCGGCTACACCACGATCAAGTCGCCCGTCAAAGGCGTGATCCTCGACCGCCGGGTTAACATCGGCCAGACGGTCGTCTCTAGCCTCAACGCCGCCAGCCTGTTCCTGATCGCCAAAGACCTGCGCAAGATGGAAATCTGGGCCTCAGTGAATGAGACCGATATCGGATCGATTCATATTGATCAACCCGTTCATTTCAGCGTCGGCGCCTTCCCGAACGAGACCTTCCGGGGACGAGTCTCTCAAGTTCGCCTCAACGCGAGCATGCTGCAAAGCGTCGTCACCTATACCGTGGTCGTCGCGGTCGATAATTCCGAAGGGACGCTCTTGCCGTACCTCACGGCCCGGCTTGAGTTCGAGGTCGAGCGCCGCGAGAACACCTTGCTCGTGCCCAACTCCGCCCTGCGCTGGCAGCCCAGACCCACCTATGTGGTCCCTGAAGAACGCGAAAAATACGCGCATCGACAAGGCCGCTCCCACGCGGAATTGGAGACCGAATCCTCACGCGCTCACGGCGAAGAGGGCACGGCGGGCAGCCTCTGGGTTGCTGAGGGCGACTTCGTGCGTCCAGTCTCAGTCAAGATCGGCCTCTCCGACGGCGTCCTGACCGAGATCTCCGGAAGCGGCCTGACCGAAGGCTCGAAGGTCGTCATCGGCGTGGCGCCGCAAGAACGTTCCGACGACCTGACGTCGATCCTGCCGCACACGTCGCGACATGATAAATCGAAGAAGAAGTAGACAAGTAACAAGCTGGAAAGTGATCGTCCTGGAGGATGCGTCCCCCAACATCCTTCCAAAGTTCCGCCAAACGCCAACGTGGAACGGAAAATCGTCTGAGCGGACACGGCGACATTCGAGAACGGAGGCCTTGCGGTGGAATCGATCCGACTGGACGGCATCTACAAGGACTACTCGCGAGGCAAGGTCGCCGTCCCCGTGCTCAAGGGGGTCTCGCTCGAGGTCCAGCAAGGCGAAATGGTCGCCCTGATGGGCTCCTCGGGGTCTGGAAAAACGACCCTGATCAACCTCCTCGGCTCGCTCGACCGCCCAACCGCCGGCCGCTACTGGCTCGACGGCGAGGAAGTCTCCGACCTGCCCGAAGAAGATCGCGCCGTCTTACGCAGCCAGAAAATCGGCTTCGTCTTCCAGAACTTCAACCTGTTACCTCGCTTGACGGCTCTTGAAAATGTGCTCATGCCCCTGACCTATGCACACGCCAGTTCCGAGCGCGGAG
Source organism: Isosphaeraceae bacterium (assembly GCA_039936275.1). Classification (GTDB taxonomy): domain Bacteria; phylum Planctomycetota; class Planctomycetia; order Isosphaerales; family Isosphaeraceae; genus JBDTIR01. Next base: position 9,165 of record JBDTIR010000435.1, read on the forward strand.
GCGTGGAACGGGCTCGCTCACTCTTGCAGCGCGTGGGTCTCGGGGGCCGGCTCGACCACGAGCCCGCGCAGCTCTCCGGCGGCGAGCAACAGCGGGTCGCCATCGCCCGCGCCTTGATCAATAATTGCTCGCTCTTAATCGCTGACGAACCGACCGGCAACCTTGACTCCAAGACCGGCGAGGAGATCCTCGCACTCTTTCGCCAACTGAACGTCGAAGACGGCCTGACCATCGTCTTGGTCACACACGATCCTTACGTCGCCACCCACGCCGACCGCACGATCAGAATGCGCGACGGCGTCGTCTACGACGACGGCGACGCGGCCGACGAGTCCTCGACGCCGAAACAAGCCTTGACCCATTCTGTCGCCCCGCCAGCCGCTCGAACCGAGCAACCCCAGCGCCACACGCCAAGACCGATCGTCGCGCGCGGCCCCAGCGGCATCGGCTTCCTGTTCCGAACCATGATGCTCTCGTTCCGGTCCTTGCGACGCAACGCCTTGCGCTCCGCCTTGACCACGCTCGGCGTGATCATCGGCGTCGCGTCCTTGATCTCGATCGCCGAGGTCGGCAAAGGGGCCTGGACCGCGATCCGGGTCATGCTGACCAAGACCGGCGTGGATAATATTCTGGTCAAGGCCGGCGCCGCGTCGAGCAACGGCGTCAGCCTGGGCAGCGGCAGCATCAAGACGTTAACACCCGAAGACGCGGAAGCGATCCTTCGCGAATGCCCGTCGGTCGACAGCCTCGCACCCATGGTCTATACCAGGCAGCAAGTCATTCGAGGGAACAAAAACTGGGTTCCCGCAAACTTCTACGGCACGACCCCCGGCTTTCTGCGCGTCCGAGACTGGCAAGACCTGGAAGAAGGCGAGGCCTTCACCGATCAAGACGTACACGACATCGCCATGGTCTGCTTGCTCGGTCAAACGTTGGTTGATGAATTATTTGGCGATGAGTCGCCGATCGGTCGCGAAGTTTACGTCAATGACGTTCTCTTGCGCGTCATTGGCGTGCTTCGTCGTAAAGGCGCCGATATTATCGGCGAAGACCAGGACGACATCCTTCTGGCCCCCTGGACCACGATCAAGTTCCGGATCAGCACCCCGTCCCTGTCAAGCTCGTCGCCAGCGGCCGACAGCTCGAGCGACCCAGCCGACCTCCTGACGCGACGTTACCCGCGCACCCATTTCGGGCTCTACCCGACGCAATCGTCGGCGCAGGCAATTAACTCGCCGAGATTAGAACGATTCGCGAATATTGATTCTATTCTCGTCCGCGCCCCGGCCACCAGCGAGATCCCCGCGGCGATGGACCAAATCAAAGCCTTGCTGCGCGAGCGGCACCGGATCGCTCCCGGCGAACCTGACGACTTCGCCGTGCTCGATTTCACCGAGGTCGTCGACGCGGTGAAAGCCACCGTCGGCCTGGTCGCCGGGCTCCTGGTCTGCGTTGCCCTGATCTCCCTAGTCGTCGGCGGGGTCGGCATCATGAACATCATGCTCGTGTCCGTAACCGAACGCTATCGCGAGATCGGCCTACGCATGGCTGTTGGGGCGCGGCCCAACGACATCCTCCGCCAGTTCATCGTCGAGGCGGTCGTGCTCTGCGTCCTGGGCGGGGCCGTGGGTATCCTGGTTGGCCGAGGGGCCTCGATCCTGGTCCGCATCCTCGCCTCATGGCCTACGGAGCCCTCGCTGATCGCCATCCTCGGGTCGGTGTCGGTGTCGATCACCGTGGGGGTCATCTTCGGCTACTACCCCGCCTGGAAAGCCTCACGCCTTAACCCGATCGAGGCCCTCCGCTCCGAGTAACCACCGCGTCGCGACGCCGGGTAACGCGGGGTCAATAGATCCTGCTTACCCGGTTTCATGTTCAAGTCTCAAAAGGCTCTTATCGGCGTCGAACTGAAATCCAGTCAATCGCCAGCCCGACGCCTCGACCACAAGCGCGCCCTGGAACCCGGGGCCAGGCGCCAGGTCCGCCAGAGACCAGCGTTCCGGCTCGCCAGGCCGCCCCTCGACATGGAGCAAGCGAGCCGGCTCGTCCGGGGAAATCGAGACGTCAAATCGATCCAGGGCCAGGGCGAACCCTTCGCCGGTTGCCTTCATGTACGCTTCCTTGCGCGTCCAGCCCCGAAAAAAGGCTGCTGTCCGTTGGCCCCTTGGTAAGCTCAGAAAGTCCGCCTGTTCCTTTCTGGAAAAGAATCGGGTAATAATCTGCTCGGCGTCGTCCATCGGACGGACCTGCTCGATATCGACCCCGACCTCCCTCCTCGACGTCACGGCCAGCAGAGCCAAGCCTCCCGAATGCGTCAGGTTGAACCGGATGGAACTCTCGCCCTCGGCCCCCGCGAGCCCGGGCTTGCCAAACGTCCCTTTCCGGAAGACCAAGGCGTCGGCCCCCACCCCCAGATAGCCGCCGAGGATCTGCCTCAGAACGCCCCTACCCGCAGTGAAGTGATCCCGGTGCAGCTCCATTCGGAACCGATCAGCCCGCTCTCGCTCGTCCTCGGAGAGGACCCGCCTCAGACGACCGACGACCCCCTTGGGCTGGTCAAGCGGGATTCGCCAGACATGAACGTCCTCGTCGCCGACCCGAGGACCGTCCGGAGCCGGCGCCCAGAAACCATCATGATTAATCATGATTTAATTACATCTCGTTCTGAAAAATCGGTGGCGATCAAGAATCGATCCTGACGACCCTGGTGCTCTCGCGACGGACATGAACCAACACATGGCCAGGCGTTTTCCGTAGCCCGGAGCGTCGTCAAGGCAACCTTTCAACGCCGAAACGGGATCGATTGTATCTTGATCGAATTCGGCATTGAAGATCCCCGGGCGAGCAATTTGTTGCACTGCGTGCGCGAACCGCTTCCTCCGTCTGTGTCATGGCCCTGAATCACGAGGCGAGTATAGACTTTTCGATCTATCAAAGCGGTTGAAAACCGTGTCACAAACTGCGATCTCGTTTCAATTTAGCGGTCCTGTTCAATCTGATCGATGATCTTCATGCCTCAGCCTGCGTTCGGCATCGCGTATGCTTGCCATGTCCGTTGGTTCCGCGTCTCAAAAGTGAATTCCCTTGGAGGAAACTCATGGCTGACAACCCGACCTCGACCGGGGGGACGAAGACCGTCTCACGTGAAGAGTTGATCAACCTGCTCAACGGCGACCTGGGTCGCGAATATCAGGCGATCATCGCCTATGTTGTTTATTCGCAGGTGCTCAAAGGTCCCCAGTATATGAATATTGCCCAGGAGCTTGAGCTTCACGCCGCGGAAGAGTTGCAGCACGCCTTGACGATCGCCAAGCAGATTGACTACCTCGGCGGCATGCCTACCGTCAAAGCCGACCCGGTCAAGACGTCGGAAAAGGCCGAGGACATGCTTCGGTTCGACCTGGAGAACGAGAACGAGACGATCCGCAATTACCGCGTGCGCGTCCGCCAGTGCGAGGACCTCGGCGAATACGCCCTGGCCGAGCAGATCCGCGCGATCCTGGTCGTTGAGCAGGAACACCAGATCGACCTGGCCACCGCCCTGGGCGAGGACGTCCCCGACCTCACCAAGCCCAGCCAGCGAGCCTGACCCGCTCCTTGGACGTGGGAACGCACGCCAAAATCCGCTTCGACGTGCGTCCCAACGTCTGATCATAGCCTGAAGAAATGATCACCAGGCAAGGGTTGACGGAAAGAACTCCGCAATCAAGTTCTGATAATACGGCGTCAATGCTTCGACGTCGGGACGGTCGTCCCCTTTGGACTAGAGGTCATAGGGGTTGAACGTCCGTACCCAGCCGAGAAGGTCGCGGTCGCGATCATTCATCAAGTGAGTATATTCTCCTTCACGATGGAGTGCATAGAAGGAGTGATAGCGGATCATCGCCAGGGCCTCGTCGGGAAGGTAGTCCTTGACGACCTGATAGAAATACTCGTCATGCCCCCATGAGAGGTGAACATGATCGAGCCCGATCCCTTCGGCGTAAATGCCGCAAGGGGTCTGATATTCGGCGACCCGGGCGTCCGGATTCTCCTGGAAGAATTCGGCGAAGACCACCTTGTCAGAGAACCGGCAAGCGACCGGAAACGTGTCGCCGACGACCGCCCATTGCGGCTCGCCCCAGAGGCAGAGCACCTTGCCCAGGTCGTGAATCAAGCCCGTGAGCACGAACCAAGGGGGGTGGCCGTCAGCCCTGATCGCCTCGGCCGTCTGCATCAGGTGCTCGATCTGCGACAATTCGGTATCGGGGTCGCTGTCGTCAACCAGAGTGTTGAGAAATTCCAAGGCCTCCCAGACGCCCATGACCGCCTTGGTCTTCGGCAAGTACCTCCGCTTCTGGTCCAGGACGAACGCCAGGGTCTGATGCGCATGGTTGAGCCTGTAGAACGCGCGCACGCCGTCGCGCACGTTCTCGCGATAGTCGCGAAAGGTCTTGCCCCCAGCCGGGTCAAAGACGCCCTCCCACTCGTCGAGGTCGTTCAAGGGACCCGCCCCTTGGTTCGGCGCGTTGGAATTACCCATAATCATTTACCAATATTGACAACATAATCGTCCATGAAATCATTGAAAATCACCGCGTGTTCACTTTTTAGATTTGTTCTTGAGGTGCTCATCGAACCAGTCGGCCAGGGTTTCCACGTCCTTCGGCAAGCCCGCCCAACCGTGCCCGGCGCCGGTCTTGACGACCAGTTTCGCGGGAACGCCCGCGTCCTTGAGTTTCGCCACCATGATCTCGGCCTGCTGGATCGGCACGAGCTTGTCGGCGTCGCCGTGGTAGATCAAGGTCGGCGGATCGTCCGACGACACAAAGGTGATCGGTGAAATGCTCCGGCCAAGCTCGGTGATCCGGTCCTCGTCGGTAATTCGCTCAAAGGCGTGCGTTTCTTTGTTGAACTCGTGGAAGTCCATCGCGGCGCGGAAGGGGGCGAGGATGCCTCTGCCGATCACGTTCTCGCCCTCCTTGCCGTAATTGAGGAAGTCCGACGGCGGAAAAAAGCAAGCGACCGCGCCGACCCTGCTTGACGTCTGATCCACCGGGTCTTTCGCGTTCTTGTCCCCCTCGTCCCCAGCCACCCCTTGCATCAACGACAGGTGCCCACCGGCCGAACCGCCCGAGATCCCTAGCCGCTCAGGATCAATCTTGAAGTCTTTCGCATGATAACGAATATATCGAATAGAACGGTTCATATCTGAAATGATTTCCGGAACTGTATACTTTGGTTGGCTGCCGTGGACGACGGCGAAGACGGTGTAACCCCGGTCGAGCAACGACGCGAAGATCCCTGGATTGACCGCCTCGTGCGACGAGAACCAGCCGCCGCTTACAACCCAGATCACTCCCAGGCCGTTCGCCCCTTCCTTGGGCGTGAACACGTCCATCGTCAAGGCGACGCCAGGCTTTCGACCATAAATCACGTCCTCCACGCGCGTATATGAGGGTTCGTCCGCCGCCCTGCACGCCAGGGCGGGAGTCAAGGCGAGCACCAGGCTCAAGAGCAACTCAGATCGCGGTCGGTTCATCGTCGGACTCCTGGAGAAATTCAAAGGAACATCGTCAATCACGCCTGGTTGATCGTATCCAGCGCCCGCCCGGGACGCCACCAGGCACCCCGGCCCGCTGCCTCGATCGCACGCGGCGGTCGTTCTCGCTCTGAAGTTCCTCTCAACGCCTTGCCGAGCCTCGACGCCCCGGGATACCATGAACCGACGGCCAGGCGGCCCGATGCGTAATCCGACGAACCAAGGACGAAGGTCTTCAATATGACCAGGTTCTTCATTGTTTATATCTCTTGGATCATTCTGGCGGCGGGTCTCGCGGCCCGGGCCGAGGAAATCGCGCCGGTGCCTGTTGATGGCAAGATCACCTGGATTTATCGATACGAAGAGGGGAAGCAGTTGGCCAGGCGGTTGCAGCGGCCGATGTTCGTGGTCTTCCGATGCGAGCGCTGACTGGCCTGCTCTGATTTCGACGGGCAGGTTGTCCGTCACGACGACGAAGTGGCCGCCCTGGCCGCGAATTTTGTCTGCGTCCGGATTCAAAGCATGAACGGGGTGGACCTCAACCTGTTCCAGTTCGAGCGCGATCTGACATTCATGGCCTTCTTTATGAACAACCGTGATGGAGTTTATACCCGTTATGGTGGTCGAGAAGACGGCGACGCCGAGTCGCATCTGACCAAGACATCGCTCTTGCGGATCATGGACGAGGTCTTGCGCCGCCATGAGGCCGGGGAAGCGCCCGTTGAACAGCCCATAACGAGTGGGCAGCCTCCCCGAACCCCCGAGTCGATTCCTCAGCTCAAACCTATGCTGGCGCGACGACGCGAGCAATGCATTCATTGCCACGACGTCAAGGCCGCCGAGCTGCGCGGGCTTCAGGAACTCGGCACATTCCGGCGTGAACTGATCTTTACCTATCCGATGCCTTTCACCCTGGGCCTCGACATCGACCCTGATCATCAGCAAGGGGTGCGCTCGGTCCAGGCGGGATCTCCAGCGGCCAACGCGGGCGTCATGGCGGGCGATACGATCACCAGGGTTGGCGACCGCCGCGTCTTGACCGTGGGAGACATGGCCCGGGTTTTGGAGCAGCTCCAGGCCGAGACGAAGCTCCCCCTGGAACTGAGCCGCAACGGGGAATTCGTCAAGACGACCTTGACGCTCTCGCCCTCTTGGAAGCAGACCGCCGACCCATCCTGGCGACCTTCGATCGAACTCGCCGGGCCGAACCTTGGCTTCTGGGCAAAGCAGCTTTCCGAACCGGAGAAACAGGCCGCGAACCTTCCCGCCGACGCCCTGGCCCTGAAAGTGACGTTCCTGTTCCCGAATCATCCGACACCGCAAGAAGCGGGCCTGCGGCTCGGCGACGTCTTGATTGAACTCGACGGACGCCGCAACGCCTGGACGACCAGGCAAATGCACGCATACGCACAAATGAATCATGAATTTGGCGACAAAGTTCCAGCCGTCATCCAACGCAATGGAAAGAAACATAATATTATATTCACTTTTTATAAATTTAATCTTGATCCGAAATAAATAATGATAGATGACGATGACGATGATGACGGCGATACATTGACCAGACCGTGTTCGTCGTGCGGGGCCGAGGTTTACGAGGACGCCGAACGCTGTCCGGTTTGCGGTGATTACATCACACATTCATCGAGTCTCTGGGAGGGCAAACCCTGGCCCTGGGTGGTCATGGGCCTCTTGGGAATCGCGGCCGTGATCTTTGTGTTGATTTTGTGGAATCGATAAGACAGGCATCAAATCATCCCAATTGGTTTGCAGACCCGGGGAAGATCTGTTAGGATGTCCTCCGCCCGGGAGTTCATTTTGAAGTGTGCCGACTTGATTTCTGCGCGGCGATTGGCGAGGACCATCCTGTTATGATCGATCCCCGCGTGGCCAGCGGGTTGCGTGATCTTCCACCGTCGGTCATGCGGCCTCGCGAGCGGATGCTGCACTCGTTTCGCGACACCTTCAGCAAGTTCGGCTACCTGCCGATCGAGACCCCGCACATCGAACGCATGGACGTGCTCACGGGCAAAGGGGCCGGATCCGAGGAGGTCTTGCGGCAGATCTTCGAGGTCACGAACAAAGGGGGGACCGCCGGCGAACTCGCCTTGCGGTTTGACCTGACGGTCCCCTTGGCCAGATTCATGGCCAAACATGTTGACATGCTGGGCGTGCCGTTTAAACGATACGCCATCGGCTCGGTCTTCCGGGGCGAGCGGCCCGCCAAGGGACGGTTTCGCGAGTTCTTGCAGTGCGACTTTGACACCGTGGGCACCGAGTCGGCGGTAGCCGACGCCGAGACGGCCCAGGTGATTCACGAGGCGCTCTCTGCCGCCGGCGTGCCTGCGTTCACGATCGCCTTGAACAACCGCAAGGTGCTCGACGCCTTGCTCGACTCGATCGGCCTGGCCGATCGATCCGGACCCGTGTTGCGGGCGCTCGACAAGCTGGGCAAGGTCGGCCGTGACGGCGTGCTCAAGGAACTGCTTGGGTCGCAAACCCGGGCGTCGACGGCCTCGGAGGCTCCTGTCGGCCTCTCGGAAGACCAAGGACGCCGCGTCCTGGACTTCGCCGAGCAAGGTCGGGGAGGGATTGAGGTCCTCAACCGTGTCGAGACCGAGCTAGGCAGCCACCCGAAGGCCGCCCAAGGGATCACCAACCTGCGTCAGGTGCTCGACTTGCTCGACGCGGCCGGGGTGCCCGAAGAGCGTCGGCGGATCGATCTGGGCCTGGCCCGTGGACTCGATTACTACACCGGCATTGTGTTTGAGACAACTGTGGATGGTTGGGAGCGGTTCGGCAGCGTCAGTTCCGGCGGCCGGTACGACAACCTGGCGAGCCTGTTCACGACCCGCGCCTTGCCAGGCGTCGGAGCGTCGATCGGGCTCGACCGCTTGACGGCCTTGATGGACGAGGCCGGCTGGCTCAAAGGGGCCTTGTCCGCCGCGCCCGTCTTGACGCCCCAATTCCCTGGTGTTGATCCGACCGTGCCGTTTCGACTGGCCGCCAGACTCCGAGCGGCCGGCATCGGGACCGAGGTGTACCCCGACCCGATCCAGGTAGGCAAGCAACTCGGTTACGGTTCGTCGCGAGGGCACAAGCTCGCCGTCATCGTTGGACCCGACGAGGCGGGCCCCGAGTTGTTCAATCTGCGCGACCTGACCACCCGCCAGGAGCGGAAGGCGATCCCCTGGGCGGACCTGGAACTCACGGTGCGCAAGGCCCTGGACGAACTGGACCAGGCGTCGGTTTGATCTTAACATGACAATAACCTCTTAATAATTTACGTATAAACCCGACGACATAAAACGGATAGTGAGCAACGTTTACCTGTCATGACGAATTCCGGCATTTCCCCAGAGACTGGTTCTGATTCAAGATTGGCCACGGAACGACCGATCGGACAGGCGCGAGGCACCCGAGACTGGTTGCCCGCGGACTTCCAACGGCTGGCGGCCCTGGAGGCCTTGCTGCTCGACCGGGTCGGGCGGGCAGGCTATGCCCCGATGCGGACTCCGGTGCTGGAAATCACCGAGTTGCACGAACGAAAAAGCGGCGCCGGGATCGTCGCCAAACTGGTCGGCGTGGCCAATGGCGAGGCCAACCGGGTCTGCTTGCGACCTGAACTAACGGCCAGCATCGTGCGGGCTTATACCGCCGCGGTCGAGGCGCCGCCGTTGCCCTGGCGCGTGTGCATGTCGGCGCCTGTGTTCCGGTATGAGAAGACGCCGAGGGAAGGACAGTCTCGCGAGTTTCAGCAGGTCGGCGTCGAGTTGCTCGGCGCCTCAGGGGCCGAGGCCGACGGCGAGGTGATCTGGCTGGCGGACTGGACCTTGCGCGAAGCCGGGATCAAGGGCGCGACGATCCGAATCGGTCACGTCGGCCTGATCCTCGAAATGCTCAGAGGGTCCGGCCTACCGACCTCGGCGCAGTCGGCCCTGGTCGAGATGCTCAGCGAGGCGGCGGCCGAAGGCCAAACCATCCGCAGCCTGGAGCACGGACTGGCGGGCCTGACCGAGTGGCTGCGATCGGCGGACTCGGGCGAGGCCCCCTTGCCGATCGAGGGGGCCGATCAACCCGGGGTCGATCGCCTGTTTCAGACCCTCGTGCCGGTCGTCACCGGCAGGCGGTCCGGGCACGAGATCCTGGGCCGGTTGCGCCGCAAGTGGGAACTCAGCCACTCCTTGCTCGGCGTGCTCGACGACGTCCGCAAGCGCGTTCACGACCTGGCGGACGTTCAAGGGGCGGCGGTCGTGGTCCTCGATCGCCTGAATCAAGACTATGAGTCGATCGCGCCTGAGTCGGTCGCGGCCTTGCGCGATTTGATCGAGACGCTTGAGGCCTATGGGATCGACCTGGATCGCGTGAAGCTCGACCTTGGCTTCGGCAGAGGCATCGGCTTCTACTCCCAGATGGTCTTCGAGTTGGTCGCGCCAACGCCGAGCGGACCGGTCGAGGTCTGCGGCGGCGGCCGTTATGACGGC